>JAIEOZ010000092.1 GCA_019750035.1 Alphaproteobacteria bacterium
TATTTAATATGTAAACAAAGGCTACCGGTTAATGTCGTCTCTACGTCAAATAAATGCTCATTAACCTGAACTTTGGATAAAGATTTTATTTATATATTAAAAACAAATAGTTATTGTCATCTCTTCGTCGTTTACGCGAGCTATAAGCGAAAGTTGGTGACAGATGCATCATGTCATCATTTTTTTGCGAGTTAACAAAATATTTAGAGGTCATCCAAGAGGGAGGAGATGAACGATCAATAGCCCTAATAAATATCTTGGCTCCCAGCAAAGGATTCACTTTCCTTGAAGGACGTTCCCCCAGCCAAAACCGCTTAAGTGTTATGCTGCAGGTGATTTTTAATTTAAGAAACAACCTTAAGGTAAGATCCCTTTGGCTGCGTGAGGGACTGATATTCAGGGACAAGGGTATGAAGAAGATTGATGATAGAATCATCATCTTGACTTTTTGCAATAATCTCAAGTTCATGGAAAGAACGAACGAGAAAACCATGGTCTACCGTGCGGGGTGCCCCCAATAATATACTCGAATTTTTTGTTGGTAGCAGATGCTCAGAGCTATGAAACAATTCTTCAAAAAGCTTCTCCCCTGGTCTAAGTCCTGTATATTTTATTTCAATGTCTATATCTGGTTTAAGTCCTGCAAGGCTTATCATTTGTTTAGCCATATCGAGAATTTTTACAGGTTCACCCATATCTAATACAAAGACTCGTCCTGCCTGAATCGCCGAATGCAAAGAAAAGGTCATCGCTTGCAGTACAAGTTCTACGGCTTCGTGAACCGTCATAAAATAACGGGTCATTTCAGGGTGAGTAAGGGTGAGAGGCCCTCCCTTTTTAATTTGTCGTTTAAAAAGGGGAACAACTGATCCTGAAGATCCTAAGACGTTCCCAAATCGTACACTCGTATAGCGTGTTCCATTAGATTTTTGTCGCTCAAGAATATCTAAAGCTTGGCAATAACACTCCGCAAGACGTTTTGTCGCTCCCATTGCACTTGTGGGGTTAATAGCTTTGTCCGTTGAAATGAGGAGCATCGCCTTTACGCCAAATTCACGACAGGCATCCGCCACATTTCGCGTCCCCATAATATTAGTAAGACACCCTTGCGAGGGATTATCTTCGACAAGAGGAACGTGTTTAAGAGCTGCAGCATGAAAGACGAGCTCAGGCTTAAAAGAAGAGATCACATGGCGTATACGTTCGTGGCATGCAACATCCGCTAAAACACTTTCGAAGAGAATATTTGGATGACGCTCAGTTAATTCTAAACCAGACATATATAAAAGATATTCACTATGGTCTACGAGACAAAGACAGGAAGGTTTGAAATCTGAAATTTGTCTAACCAATTCTCCACCAATCGTCCCTCCAGCACCTGTTACAAGGATTCTTTTTCCTTTAATCATGGCTTGCATGTTCTCCCGATCAAGACTTGTTTGAGGCCTTCCTAATAAGTCTTCAATGGCGATGGGCTTCACACGCGGTTTTTCTGTAGGATCAGTAATTTCACTAATATGGGGGAGTCGTGCAAGACACAAGTCTAATGACTCTGCTAAGCTGACAAGAGACTTAAGAACAATTCCATTTAGATGTTCATCTGCCACAATAAGCATATCAATAGGCGTGTCGTTTTTCTTAAATTTCTCGATTAATAGGGGAATTTCTGAAATTGTTCCAATCACCTGTACATGGTGAATTTTTTGCCCTATATGAACATTTTTGTAACCAATAATTCCTAAGAGTTCGTAAGTATCATCGCTTTGGCGCAAAATTTCCCTAATAAAAAGTTCAGTTTGATCTCCACATCCAACAATGAGAACTGTCTTAGCTTTAAGAAGGTTCGTTGAGGACTTTTTGTTGCGATGTTGACGATACAGACGATAAAAAAGACGGGGTGCCCCTAAAAAAGCCGTTAATACAAACCAGTTGATTAAGGGAGTTGATCGAGGAAGAGAAAGATTTGGAGGCAACAAAAACATGACAGAAACATACAAAAGAGTAATATAAGTGACGGATAAGGAAATCGAAACAAGATCACCCATGGAGGCATATCGCCACATTCCTCGATATACATGTTTTCCTAAAAAAATTGCAATTCCAAAGAGCACAAAAAGAAACGTATTTAAAACAATCACAGTTGTAGAAATTTGGGAAATCTCTTCACCCAGACGTAAAAAAATAGAAGCCTGAAGACTTAAAATAACAATAAATGTATCGTGCATTAGTGTTAAGAAAGATCGGTTTTGAAAAAAGTAAGGGATTCTTTCTAAAAAAATATTTTTCATCAAATGTGAACTTTTTCGTTGAATGCGAATACAATCTATAAAAATTCTTGTATCCTGTCACTAAAAAAACTGATTTTTGCAGAAATCTGAAATATCAATGTAAAGTGGTTATAGACAATTTGCGTAGGAGCCTGGGAATAATCAGTGTTCTGCGTATTTCTTGTCTCAAAGCCTTTTAAGCAGTGATCCCTTGAATATCCTGTAAGGTAGGTATGAGAGTGTATGAACCCCTAGTGTTGTCACGCAGGCTTGATACTTTTAAGGAACAGCAAATAATTTTTTGTTTTTCCTTTCAATCTCAGTGATGGCTTTTCAATATAATGCCAGGAAAATATAGCTATAAATAAAGTGAAACAAAGCGATAGTGCAAAAAGTATGTATGGATCATATATTTTTAATATAGAGACAAGTGCTTGCTGTGTTGGATAAGAAAAAATGTAGATACCATAAGAATAATCAGGGATACTAATAAGTTTTTTAATTATTAACCTTGGATAAAATCCAAGGAATAGGACTGTGTAACTTGCAACGACAGTCTCAAGATAAAGAGAATAAGGAAGCAAAAAAAATGCCCCAATCAATCCCATAAATATGACAGGGCTAATTGGTACATACTTTTTATATAAGTACGCATACATTCCTATGATGAAGGCTAGAGGAAATTTTATTAATGCATAAAAAGGAACGCGTAAAATAAAAGAAATGGCTCGATCTAACAAATGAGAATCATATAAAAAAATAACATACATTAAAAAACATGCTGATAAAAAAAACAAATTAAGAAAATATTTTTTTTTGAAAATTTGAAAAAAACCCAAAAAGAGGACAAGAATATACATTCTTATTTCTGCAGGAAGAGACCACAAGGATCCATTAGAAGCATTAGGGGCCGGGTTATCTGAATATACACCTAAAAGGCTAGATGGAATATTGACTGATAAATAAAGTATATGTTTTGAAAAAAATTCGATTGCAGATAGTAAGTAAGAATAAAAATTTGTTGATGTAACCAATAGACCTAATAGGATGCAATAAATTAAGCTTAAGATATATCCAGGTAAGAGTCTTAAAATTCTTGCTTCAATAAATGAATAAGCGTTTTCATTTTTACAATAACTTTTTGTAATAAGAAATCCACTAAGAGAGAAAAAAGAAAGAACAGCCATATCTCCAAAATATGCCGTACGAAATCCAGGGAATAATTCAGGGACAAAACCTAAAGATAAGGGGAAACTATGAGCAAATACAACAGAGACAGCTGCAATTAATCTTATAAGATTAAAGTTGTTAAATTTATCCTGCTCTAGTTTGGATAAAATATGCATTAAGAATCCTTTGTTAAAGTTTGAGTCTTAATAGACGCAAATAATTTTTTATAATGACCAATTTTTTGTGTAAACCACTCTTTTGTCAATTGATCAGCCCACTGTAAAAATATTTGACTTTGAGTTATTGTATGCATAAAAATCATAAGAATTAAAAAGACAATATTTGTAAAAGTAAAAAACTGTGGGGCAAACCCCAACATGATGCAACAGTAGGATAGTTTAAAAAATCCTAACAACAAAAAAATACTGGAAGGAAATTTTGAAAGAAGCCTTATATAAAAAAAATAAATTATACATATAATAAAAAAAGAAAATATAACAAGAGGTGTTCCAGCATAAAGTACAAATGGAAAAAATTCAGTCCCTACATTTAAATTTGGTAATGGTAGCGGTAAGGGAGTAAGGTCTTGGGCTTTAGCCGGAAGATCAGATCTAAACGCGCGAAAAAGTTGATAATTAAGATGATCCGGATCCCTATAATCAATATTATGGATAGCAGAAAAATTAAAAATGCTTGCTGAAGAGTAAACCATAGGCCAAATCAATGCAGTAGGAGCATTACGAATGAAGAAGTCATTTACTTTTAAAATTGGAATATCATCTGCATTAACGTGACTTAATTTGCTATGTTGTGAAATTTTTTTTAACAGAATTGGTCTGTAATCATATGAGATGAAATTTTGGATTTTGCTACTGCTTCTTTTGCTTCCAACAAAAGAAAAAACCTCCATAAATAATCCAACAGCGACAGCAAGAGAACATAAAGTATAAAAAAATTTCTTATAATTGAAGTTTTGTTTAATTTTTTCTTTATAAATAATGAAAAAAGAAACAATTATAACATAAAATGAACTAAAAAGCCTATTTCTATCAACAGCCAATATAGGAAATAAAATAGCAGTAGAAATAAAAATTGTTCTAATTATTTTATTTTTTGTGCAAAATAATGATATTGGTATTAAAGTCCAGCACATTATACATATATATCGTACATATTTCTCTAAGGGGCTAAAGGTATAGTAACTTGTAGGATTAGTAAAAAGGATAGGACCTCTTAGATATAGATCTATCATACAAAATACTAAAATAAAAAAACCAAAAGCCATTGCATATTTATTTTGAGAATTATTTTTTCTAATGTCATAAGCGTTAACTTTAACATTTATTTTTAATAAAGAAAATAGTCCTTCAATAATTAAAGTTAGCAGCACTAAGGAAGAAAACAATATAAATGTATTTTTAAAAAAACCTATATTTATGTCATAGACGAAACATGCTAATAAGCACGAAAATATCAAGGGTAGGCTTATAATCAAAAAAGGGCTATATAGCATTTTTTTTACACTTTCTAAAATTTTCCAAAGAAAAACTAGCTTTAGTTAATAAACAGAAAAAAACATAATAAATTGTTAAAAGTGATAATTTTATATAATTGCGATTTAAAAAAAGCATTTTCATTTTTAAAAAAATTTCTTCTGTTTTTAATAAATTCTTAAGGCGACCGGTAAATAAATTTCTGTTGCGACGAGCGACGTGGAATTGGTCTTGTAGATTCTTTATTCGTAGCGTTCTATCTTTCACTCTGCTGGTATTGAAAGAATGAACTCGATAGGCACAAATGGGTTCATCGATAAAAAGGACATGATTACCAGCTATTGCAGAAAGATAAAAATCCCAATCTTGGATAACCAAATTATTATCATACATTCCTAGTTTGTTGTATACATCACGACGCATCATCGCTTGTGGACCACTAATGCTCCAACGCGAAATAATTTCTTCTGGAAGGGTCTTTTCTGTCAATAGATTAATTTTTTTGGTATTATTTAGATCCTCTAAAATAGAATCTTTAATCTTTTTTCCTTTGCCATCAATAACAATTCCATCTCCAAAAAAAATATTTTTATTTGGAAATTTTTGTGCAGCCTTTACTAATTTTTCTACAGAGTGAGGAAGAAGGTAATCATCGCTAGAAGAGGGAATGACAAATTCGCCCCTAGCCCTATTAATGAGTTCGTTTTGAGTTGCACTGCAGCCCTTGTTTTCTCGTGAGTAATAATTCACATGTATTTCATCTTGATGATCAACCACCCATTTTTCAATAATGTTTGGCGTGTCATCTGTAGACCCATCATCAATAATAACTAATTCAATATTAGAATAAGTTATAAAAAGAAAACTATCTAGTACTTCACCAATGTATTTCTCATGATTATAGGCTGGAATTAAAATTGAAACAAGGGGAGTTGACCCTAAGTCTAAAGTACTCATCGTTACTACTCTTATTTACAAATTTTAATTTGGCAAAGCATAACAGATAAGATCTGTTCCATCAATCCCATGGCTCCGTAAATAGAATTTATAACCCATATCAAGTTCTTTCAGTTGATTTGGTATAGACCAAATATCATCATAACTATGATAAACACTTATTGCCATTGCAGGGCGTCGTTCTTGTATTATTTTTAAGCTATTAGAAATAGTCTCGCTTTCTGCCCCTTCAATGTCAAATTTGATATAGTAATTTCCTTCTTCTGAAATTATGGTTTCTAGACTATCTACATCAACTTCAATATTTCCAGTGGAACCCAAATTCGAATTCATGTCACCCGTTGCATTAAAATACAATTTTCCTGCTTTCCCAGATAAAGCAACATTTTTTATCTTGATGCGATTTCTGATGTCAGGAGATAATTCTTGCACATACTCAGACAAATGTTTGAAATTTACAGGGTCTGGTTCAATGGCTGTAATATGAGAAAATTGATTTTGAGCATGATCAAGGAATAGACGGATGGTATCACCGTCATAAGCACCTGCGTCAATAAATTTTACATCCTTAGGTAAGTTCAATGGTACAGTCTTTGTGAAGTAAGGTTTTGATTCAAGGATATTAATTTCATGAAAATCTAGATAAAGACGAAACCGAATATGTTTTTCAAGCTCAAGACGAGACTGATCATCAGCCAACCCATCACTTAAAGTAAGGAGCTGCTCTCCTTGGCTTAAGGTAAGATCTGGTGCAACCATAAATTGCAAGGACTTAAAAGAATCAGGAAATTTCCATACACAAGCTAAAAAAGAAATGGCATTCATTCCAAATTTTTCTTTAAGCATCCGCTCTGTTGCAATGTAGTCATGATTGGGATTAAGAATTGTAATAATAGCGGTGAGATCAGATCCATAACGATGATATGCTGTTTCCAGACTAATAATTTCAAGACCTTCAATAAACGTGCTTATTTTACTAGGTGTTTCATCTACAAAGGCCAGTGGTTCAATTCCCGCATGACGCATTTTTTTAAGTATCATCCGACCAATGTTTCCAGCCCCAAAAAGAACTACCTTATTTAAGTCGGGTACTCGACTATCGAAGTATTTTATAGAACGCAAGGTCGCCTGTGTTGGATCTTCAGAAAGCAATTCTTCTATATTTTTACGTAATGTCATTTTTACCCTTTTATCTATCAATTCTTGTTTTGCGCCATTCAAAAGCTGATATAGCCGTTCCAACGGGGCTCCCTAAAAAGCGTTTTGTATATTCATCGAAATCCCCAAGGTGTTCTACCATTGAAGAAAATTTATATTGTTGGGCTATCATAGGAACAGTAATAATATGATTAACTGCCCTACGAATAATATTTGACTGATTCAAACCCGTACGATGAAAGAGCATGGAATCAAACACAATTATAGACCCTATAGGGGCTTCTACTACAATTTGATTTTTAACAACATACTGATCTGAAGGAAATTCTTTCTGAAGATGTGTTCCTTCCAAAACATATGTGCCACCTGTTTTGCCAGAAAAGGGATCAATACAAAGCAGAGCACTAAGGGCTAAGGGGTGAGAGCTTGTGTAATGCTGATAATTTAGATCGCGATGCCAAGTAAATTGATAGTGATCCGTTCCAGGTTTATTAATAATGGCGTTTTGTGACATAAGTATGAAGTACTCCCCCAACATACGCTTGCAAATATCATGTATAGGTTTATTCATTGCGATATCAATAAAAATTTTATCGTGAGCAGAGGGGGCTCTTGCAATATTCTTGTCATTGATTTTTTCAAGATTAAGCTCTCCACCAAGATTTTCGCATTGTTCCTTATAGATTTCATCTATCCTCAAACGAACATAATCTAGAAATTTTATGTCAAGACCACTCTCGACTATTGTATATCCTTTTATTTTTAGCTCTTCGACGTGAAGATCAATATTTGAATTTACATAATTACGATCTTTTATGGCATGGGTTAGAACATTATGATCTAATTTTAAAGGGTTAGTCATACTACACTCTCCTTAATCGCTTGAAAATATACCGAGACATAACATATATCAATAACAAAGACATTTTTGAAATCAACATGTTGAAAATTAATTATTATATAAAAAACTAACTACAATTTATAATAAATCTCTTCATTTCTGATACCAAAAATCAGCTTTCCCTTATAAAAAATGATTACCATAAAAACAAGATAAAAAGAAGAGTTTATTAAAAATGAATACATCGCTCCGATCAGAGAAAATTTATTCACAAGAAAGATGGTCAGGAGGACATAAGTAGAAGAAAAAAGGAATTCAGTGGATAAAAAAAGTTTTGTTTTCTTTTTTGCAAGCATTAAAAATGAAATGACCCATGAGCTTATTTTTACAACATCTCCTAAAAGCTGAACAAAAAACAAATCCCGAATAGCATAAAAATTTTCTCCATATAAAATATAAATTATAATATCCTTTAGCAAAAAAATAGAGAGAGACAATAAACATACGGCAGGAAAAAGTATTTTATAAGTGGATATAATTTCCTTTTTTATCTTATCGTTGTCACTGATTTCAGATAATTTAGGTAAATAATATACAGTCATTGCCATTGTTATAAATAGTAAATAAACATCTGAAATCCTTGTTATGGCTTGCCAGTATCCGGCATCTGCCCATGACAACACTTTCACGATGTGGTCTCGTATAAGAATATGAGAAATAGGTGTGAGGATGGCTGTTGAAATCGCCATTAAAGAATAGCTCATTAGGTTTTTAATGCTTCCTAAATCGAAGATTGGTTTGAAAAAATCTTGTTTTAACCAATCTTTATTCCTTATAAAAAACCAAGTGATAAAGACGAGGCATCCTTGTGAAAATATCAATGAAAGCAATACACCATAAAGGTCAAAACTTTTAATCAAAAGATAAGAAACAATTACGCTAATGATTGCGGCAACACAGTTAGAAAAGACTAAAGCTTTCACATCCTTATACCCATTAATAATAGAAAATAAGAAATTATTAATAGCTATGCATAATTGTGCTATAGATAAAATCACAATGACAGATGTATATTCTGTATTGTTGAACAGTAAAATTGATATGTTTTTGGAAAAAGAAAAACAAATTATAAAAAAAGCAAAAGAGCTAGATAGGGTAATAAAAAAACCAGAATTCAAGACAGTCTTTATTTTATCAGGGTTTGTTTTTTGATACTCAGCAACATATCGAATGATACCATTTGAAATGCCCCCGCCGGCACAAACACCAACAATAGTCATTAAACTCATAAACTGACCCATTTTTCCAAGACCTTCCGGACCTGTGTAAATGGCGATTATTTTAACAATAAATAAATAAGATATTATTTTCGCAAGCGTTGATAGGGAAGTCCAAAATCCTACTCTTATAAATTCAAACACTTACAGAAAAACCATTCATTGCACAAATTATTTTTTGTAATCCTATCATATCCATATGTGGCCCCATAGGCAAACTTAATACTTCATTATGAATTCTTTCTGATATAGGAAAGCTGCCACTTGGGCATTTCATATCAGCGTAGGCTTGCTGTAAATGCGGCGGAATTGGGTAGTGAATGAGAGAGTCAATATTTTCTGATTTTAAATAAGATTGTAAGGCATCGCGATTTCTTGTCCTAACTACAAATAAATGCCAGACAGGCGTTACGTTTTTTTCCACATGAGGCAAAAGAATATTCACATTTGAGATCCCTGCTAAATAATGAGTGGCAATAGCTGTTCGTCTCTCATTCCATTCATCCAAATACCGAAGTTTAACTCTTAAAAGTGCGGCTTGAAGTTCATCTAATCGTGAATTAAAACCCTTTATTTGGTGCGTATATTTTACTTTGGAACCATAATTTCGCAATGCACGAATTTTTTCAGCAAGAACATCATCATTCGTTGTAATAGCGCCGGCATCACCATAGGCCCCAAGGTTTTTTCCAGGGTAAAAGCTAAAGCCAGCTACGTGTCCTAATGATCCTGTTCTTTTATCCTTATAAAATGCCCCGTGTGCCTGTGCGGCATCCTCAATAACCCATAAGCCATATTTTTTAGCGATAGCGTTGATCTCGTCCATATCTGCTGGTTGTCCATATAAATGGACCGGGATAATGGCTTTTGTTTTAGATGTAATGGCACTTTCAATGTTTTGTGGATCTATGTTGTATGTTTTTTCATTTGGCTCTACAGGAATAATTTTTGCCCCCACATAGGAAACAGCGAGCCAAGTTGCAATAAAGGTGTTAGAGGGCACAATGACCTCATCGCCTTCTCCAATATCATAAGCTTTTAGGATAAGATGAAGGGCATCAAGACCATTGCCTACACCTATACAATGTCTAACACCACAGAAAGAGGAAAATTCATTTTCAAATTTTGATGTTTCCTCTCCAAGAATATACCATCCTGAATTCATCACTTTATGAAAGGCTTCTGTGAGCTCACTCTTTAACTCTTGATAAGCCTCATGTAGATCAAGAAAGGGAACTGTAACATCTTTTGTGGTGCTAACGCTTAACGCCATCTAAAAACTCCTCGTAGTTTCTGTAATAATCGTCCTCTTTATAAACATCAGAGACTAAAACCAAGCATACGCTTCCAGATGAGAAGCTATTTAATTCTCTCCACATCATGGGGGGAACATACAAACCTTGCCATGGTTTTTTTAAGAAAAATGTTTGTTTATTGTATCCATCATCTAATGTAAATTCAAAGCTGCCTGAGATGGCAATGATAGCTTGTTCTAATGTCTTGTGCCCATGAGCGCCCCGTTGTGCTTCTGTAGGAACATCATAGAGATAGTACACACGCTTTATATCAAAAGGAATATGCTTTTTTCCTTCGACAAAACTTATATTTCCTCGATCATCGGATATTTTTGGAAAATCGATTAATTGAACGTTTTCTAGCGACATGGGTTATTACTATAGTTGAAGGAAATAATGATCATGAATTGTTCCGGCCCCTCCGTGTTTTGCTTTTGAGAAAAACAAACTATGATTTAAATATAATCCATTATTTTCAGTATTTATTCCGAAATCAAAAAACCGATACCCTTCCTCTTTTGATTTTTTTATACAGCTTTGAATAATAGAATCTAGTGCGAAATTCTCTTTTCCACATTCTGTGTTAACTAGATATTGGGTATGAATCGTAATATTTTTTTTAAATAACACGGCTCCAGCAATCACAACATCATCAATTTTCGCCGTTAATATGCTAATATTATCAGGAAATTTTTCTATTAATAAATTCATTTCTTCAAGTGAGTGGGTAGGCTTTTTATTGTATTTTTCCATTAAATTTTTTGTTAAAAGTACCCAAAGCTTCTCTAAATCACGATTCGAATCATCTAATTTAACGTTATTGTTTTCAGACTTTCGAAGCATATTTCTCATTTTAGATAAAGCTTTGTTAGATAATATTGTTGGTGATTGTAAATCGACTGTACAACTCAAATCACGACGGAATAAATCAGCCTTTAGTTGAAAAAGTGCATATACATCATCACAAGAAGGAATACTGTGGTAAAATGTTGGAATAGCTTTGTATATAAGTTTAGAATAACCATTTTCTTTATAATGTTGAAGAATCAAGCTTAAAGCTTCTAACATTTCCGAACCGATTAATTTTCCTTGATGAAGTGCGCCTCCATAGGTAATACCAGGGTGTGATATAATTTGTGAAAAATCCTCCAAATCAACCGCTGCAGGAAAAATTCCTAACCAAGTATCATCCTCATTACAAACAATTACCGATTCATCTTTAAAACGATTCTCATGGTAAGATAAAAATTTACGGCTATGTAAGAAAGTTCCCATTGGACAGAATTTAAGAAATTCGTCCCATTGAGAGGATTGACTCTCTGTAAATTGAATAATTTTCATTTCTCTACCAAAACTGCATATCCAAACCCATCTGCTCCCATATTGTTGCCATTATAAAACATATATGTTTTCTCTCCTACCGTAAGTAAACTTGGGTAACAGAGAGTTTGAGAATCCCATCCTGTGGGGGAAACCTCAATTCCAACAGTATTATCTTGACGTTCCCATTTTATTCCATTTTTAGAGGTAGCTTTGCCAGGTAAGTATGTGCCTGAGATGGATCCTTTTGTATAATACATTTCATAATCATCGTTTGTTTTATAGACCCTGGGTCTACCGATACGGTATTCATCCCCTTCATGTTGAATACATACGCGTCCTTCTTTAGGAAAGGAAATTCCATCTGGTGATTCAGAATATCTAATGTGATAGTTTGGGAATGGAGTACTTGAGATATAGGTCCAAGTATCACCAGCAGCATACCAAATTTTCCATATGCCATCTTCATAAATGACAGTATGTATGGCACGAATGTAGTTTCCTTCCTCAGAACGATCCAGAACTGGTGATTTTGAAACTCTTTGAAAGGAATTACCATGATCATAGCTGATTGCAAGACCAGAAAAGGCCAAAAATTTAACTTTTTCAACCTTCTGAAATCCAACATAATACATGTGCATCACTTCACCAGCTTTGATGATATCTCCAAGGATAATTCCATTATCATCAAAACATCCTGGTTGCCCTATATCCAATACTGGTTCAGCAGATATACCCAATATGTCAGAGGGATTGTCTGCGTTAAGATCGACATAACCAATTCGACTCACTCCCCCTCTATCTCTTGCGCCAAAATAAACGCGAATTACCCTATCATTTAATAAAATTGGCGTGGGAGTGAGAGCAGAATTATACAACCAATCATTGGTTTTTAATGAAGAGGCATTGTATATTAAGCCTTTTTTTTCCCATTGGGGCACTTTTTTGGGATACATCATGTTTACTTTTCCTCACATAGCCTTTCATCAATTTTGAAAAATCTAAGACTACTCAATTTAGAAATTTCAGCCCTGGCTGGGGTAGGTATTTTATACATAGTCCCGCCTTCAATATTTTTACTTAAAAAACATCCTGCACCTATAAAACAATCATCTCCAATTGAAATATTATCAACAAACGTAGAATTAACTCCCACAAAGCAATTTTTTCCTAAATTACAGTAACCAGAAATAACCACATGAGAAGAAATAAAACAATTGTCTGCTATTGATGATCGATGTCCAACATGGTTTCCACTCCACAAAATGACATTGTTTCCAATTGAAACAAAATGCTGTATGACGTTATTTTCAAAAATAAAACAATTTTCCCCAATGGAGGCATTGTTCCACACAAATGCTTTCGAACTAATGTAAGTGGCAAAATGATAACCCATTTTTTTTGCAGTTTCATAAAGCCGCGTCCTGACTCTATTTAATTGCGTAAACGTGATTGCAACGAAAACATCGTATTGATTGGGAGGAAATTTTTGTTCTATATTTTCAAATGGTATAATTGGTAAACCATAAAGAGTCTCTTTTGTGATATATTCTTTTTCTACAGCAAAACCAGCAACTTCATAAGTTGAGTCATGTGTAAAGTACTCATAAGCAATTTCTGCAAATTCACCATCTCCCACGATAACAAGTCTTTTTATTGACATTTATTGTCTCCAAATATATTTCATGATCATTTATCAAAAATTTCTTTCTATATCCAGAAAACACATCCCCTCTTGATCTTTTGAAGATAAAATGAGGTTAATAGTCTTTGGCCAACTAATCCCAATCTTTGGATCATTCCAACGTATACACCTTTCATGTTCTTGAGAATAGTAATCTGTCGTTTTATATAAAAACTCCGAAGTTTCGGAAAGTGTTAAAAAGCCATGAGCGAATCCTTCTGGAATCCACAGTTGTCTCCTATTTTCTGCAGAAAGAATCTCGCCAATCCACTTTCCGAAAGTTGGTGACTCTTTTCGAATATCCACGGCCACATCGAATACTTCTCCAACGGTTACCCTAACCAATTTTCCTTGAGCTTTAGGGGGCTCTTGATAATGGAGACCACGAAGAACGTTTTGTGCGGATTTGGATTGATTATCTTGAACGAATGTTACAGGGCGAGAAATAACTTCTTCAAAATTCTTATGGTTAAAACTCTCAAAGAAAAAACCTCTGTCATCGGAAAAAACAGTGGGTTCGAAAAGAATAACATCAGGTATGGAAAGTTGCTTCGATTTCATCACATACCTTCTTTTAAAATTTTTTCTAAGTATTTTCCATATTCATTTTTATTAAGAAATTCTGCAAGCCTTTTGAGTTGGTCAGAAGCAATCCACTGCTGTTGGAAAGCTATTTCTTCTGGACAGGCAATTTTAATTCCTTGCCGAAGCTCAAGAATACGAATGAATTGACTCGCCTCTATTAAACTCTCATGAGTTCCTGTATCTAACCAAGAAAATCCTCTTCCCATTCTTTCAACGTATAATTCACCTTGATCCAAATATATTTTATTAAGATCTGTAATTTCAAGTTCGCCTCGTGCAGATGGTTTTAATTTTTTTGCATATTTTGTAACATTTGAATCATAAAAATAAAGCCCAGTAACAGCATAGTTTGATTTTGGACATTGTGGTTTTTCCTCAAGACTGACAACTTGTCCTTCTGTGTTAAATTCTGCAATGCCATATCGTTCCGGATCGTTCACGTGATAGGCAAAAACCGTTGCCCCCTTTTCACGAGCATTGGATGATGCGAGTAACCTTGGCAAATCATTACCATAAAAAATATTATCCCCTAAAATTAGAGCGGAAGGGGAATCCCCTAGGAAGGGGTCTGCAATAATAAACGCTTGGGCTAGTCCATCAGGAGATTCTTGAACAGCATATTCAAGATGAATTCCCCATTGAGAGCCATCTTTCAATAACTCCTCATAAAAGGGAAGGTCCCGTGGAGTTGAAATGATCAAGATTTCTCGAATCCCTGACAACATTAATAGGGTCAAAGGGTAATAAATCATCGGCTTATCAAAAACAGGCAACAATTGCTTCGAAATTGCAAGTGTTGCCGGGTACAACCTTGTTCCAGAACCGCCTGCAAGAATAATGCCTTTACGCTTTACCATTTTTATCACCCATTTATTAATTCTCCTATTGTTTTAGAAGCATTTTGTTGCCAACTTGGCATCTTTATACCCAAAACTGACGTTAGTTTTTCTGTATTTAGACGTGAATTTTTTGGACGCTTCGCTGGAAGAGGGTAACTCTCAGAAGCTATCGGCAGTAGAGAATCTAAGCTAACTCTGAGCTTTAATCCAGCCTCCATGGATTGTTCGATGATAAGTCTCGCAAAATCATACCAAGTTGTTTCCCCAGAAGGGACCAAATTGTATAGGCCCTTTAGATCATTATTCATGAACGTTCCGCTTTTTATTTTTTGAATGGCCAAGGTGGTTATCTCTGCTATCAACTCAGCACTTGTGGGAACCCCTACTTGATCATCTACAATTTGTAACGAATCTTTTTCTTGGGCTAATCGTAAGATGGTTTTTATAAAATTATTCCCACGTTTCCCATAAACCCAACTGGTTCGAAAAATAACATGATCGCAATCACTAGAAAAAATAGCTTTTTCCCCCCCCAGTTTACTTTTTCCATAAATATTGATAGGACACGTCTTATCTGATTCGTAGTAGAATCCATCCTTAGATCCATCAAATACGTAATCTGTTGAATAATGAAAAAGGGTTGCTCCCAAATTCTTTGCACTTTCTGCTAATACTCCTACCGCTTTTGTATTAACAAGGCATGCTTTCTCATTCTCGCTCTCCGCTTTGTCAACATTTGTATAAGCAACAGCGTTGATAATAAGGCTAGGCTTAACTTTCATCAAAATATTTTTCAATTCAGCAAGATCCTCAAAATTTGCTTGATTTCGATCTAATGAAATTATGTCTTCTGAAGGTTCTAGTAATCGTTTCAATTCCCAGCCAACTTGACCATTTACACCAAAAAGAAGTATTTTCATACCGCGTACCTTTTCTTTATCCAATCTTGATAAGCGCCACTCGTTACATTTTGAACCCACTCGGTATTCTCAATATACCACTTAACCGTTTGATAGATCCCTGTTTCAAAAGACTGAATAGGTCTCCACCCAAGATCGCGTTGAATTTTCGTTGCATCGATGGCATAACGTCTATCATGTCCTGCTCGATCCTTGACGAATGAAATTTGAGTTTTATAAGAAAGACCATCGTCCCTTGGTTTTAATTCATCTAAGATATTACACAGTGTCTGAACAACTTCTAGATTTGTTTTTTCATTCAAGCCACCAATATTGTAAGTTTCTCCAACCTTCCCAGAATTTAAAATAAGTCTAATCGCTGCGCAGTGATCTGACACGAAAAGCCAGTCTCTAATATTTTTCCCATCACCATAGATAGGGAGTTGCTTGCCAGATAGTGCATTATAAATAACGAGTGGAATGAGTTTTTCAGGAAATTGATAGGGACCATAATTGTTTGAGCAATTGCTTGTAAGGGTAGGTAATCCATAAGTATGATAATAGGCTCTCACCAGATGGTCAGAAGCAGCTTTACTCGCACTGTATACGCTATTCGGTTCATAAGGGTTTGTTTCTTTAAAAGGAAGGTCTTCCAAACTAAGAGAGCCGTAGACCTCATCTGTAGAAATGTGAAAAAATCTAAAATTATTCTTATGTGTTTCTTTTAAATTTCCCCAATAAGATCGTATGGCCTCTAAAAAGTGAAAAGTACCAACAATATTTGTTTCAATAAATGGTTCTGGGCTGTGAATTGAACGATCTACATGTGATTCCGCAGCAAAATTAATAACTGCTCGAGGAGCATATGTGTCTAAGAGATTAGAAACAATGGACCTATCACCAATATCTCCATGAATAAAAACATAACTATTATTATCTTTAACTGAAGAAAGATTGTTTATATTTCCAGCATATGTAAGATTATCAAGATTGATAATCTTCTCATTTTCACTTGAAAACCAATCAATGATGAAATTAGAACCAATAAAACCACACCCTCCAGAAACAAGTATTGTCATATTTTTTATATCCTTTTTAATATGAAAGCAATAAACAAAAAAACGTTCTCAAGGAACGTTTGTCGATAAACACCTGCTTTCCAAAATCCAAAGATCCTTTGGATCATGGACTTATTTCTTGAATTCTTAAAATGATGAAAACGTTTTTTATTCTTTTCTGTCATCATATCACTAATCTTTTCAAGACATCCTACATTTATCTCATTCCATTCTCGAAAAGTACCATTTATTAATAATTTTAGTCGATAAAAACGGGATAAAAGACTTGCATTTTCGCCCATTAGATTTTCTCCATGCTGACGATATTGCAAACTTGTATAGGAATCATGAAAAACATTTCCTCCCACTGCAGAGACAACCAGGTAGGAAAGCCAATCGTGAAAAAATAACTTATTGTTTTTAAAGTGTTTTTTTATCAAACTTCGAGCTGCTTTGTTTAAAACCATTGTGTTTCCAGCAGCGATATTTTGAACGAGTGCATTTTCAAAACTCGGTTTTTTCTTAAAAAATTTAGACTCTCCTAGTTTTTTACCAAACTTGTTAATCAAAGTTGTGCGTGAACCATAAATTGCTGGCACATCTGGAGGAACGGATTTTAAGTAGTCTAAGGCTCGAGATAATTTATCTCTTTCCCAAATATCGTCTTGATCAGAAAAGGAATAATAGTCTGCTTTAATATCTTCATTGCACAAAAGTGATAAAAAATTTTCTGCGAACCCTTTTCCAGGTCCGGACAAAAAACGCACTTTCCCATCTTGCCATCCCTGGGTTCTTTTTTCGATAAGGTCTTTGGACCCATCATCTGCCCCATCAATGCTTACCCATAAAGAAATATTTTTATGACTTTGGTTGATAATAGAATCGACTTGTTCTTCTATAAATTCTTTTCCTTGAAATAAACATAAAAGAACAGCTACATTTTCTTGAATTTTAGAATTCATTCTTACGTCATAACCTTAGTTAATTTTTTTCTTAAATATCATGAAAAAGTTTTTCTTTCACGAGCACATCTCTAAGATGTTGCTTGATGTGTTCTAATCCTTCTTTCTTATAAGCTTCACAGCGAGCGACGAGCACATCTTGCGTATGAGAAGCCCTTAACAACCACCAACCCTCATTGAGTTGAACGCGAACCCCGTCAATATCAATAAGAGAATATCCTTGCTCAAGCAAGCGGACTTTAATGTTCTCAGGAATTTGAAATTTGCGTGTTGGATTGCAGGAAATGCGGATCTCTGGGGTTGAAGGAAGATAAGGCAAGCCCTCATAAAACGCTGCAAGATCTTGAGATGAATGAGATAAAAGATAAATAAGCCGTATTGCTGCATAAATCCCATCATCAAAACCATAGTAATTTTCTTTGAAAAAAAAGTGACCGCTCATTTCTCCTGCAAGTTGAGCTCCTGATTTAGCCATTTTTTCTTTTATGTGAGAGTGGCCCGTTTTCCACATTATGACGTTCCCCCCTAAACGCCCAATATCATCAAAAAATACTTGACTTGTTTTGACATCAGCAATGATCGTAGCTGTTGGTTCTCGCGTAAGAAGATCACGAGCAAACAAGAGCAAAAGCTGATCACCCAATAAAATATGACCTTTATGATCAATAGCTGCGAGACGGTCCCCATCACCATCAAACGCAACACCTAAATCACATTTTTTTTCAAGGACAACTTGTCGGAGTTGAGTAAGATTCACAGGATCCGAAGGATCTGGAGGATGGCTTGGAAAATTTCCATCAATTTCAGCATTTAAAAGAATATGATTACCAGGAAGATTTTGAACAAGTGTTTTGAGGATCTCCGCCGTTGAACCATTTCCAGGATCCCAGACAACAGTCAACTCTTTCCCAAATTCCATCCCTTGGGTCAAGCGATCGATATAAAGAGAGGACAGAGAACTTTCATAAATATTCCCTTGGCCTGTGCTTAAACTCTCATTTATAAGCTTGGCAAAATCTAAGATGTCCTCACCAAAAAATGGCTTGCGGTTCAAACTCATTTTAAAGCCGTTATGAGAAGGAGGGTTATGGGAACCTGTTACCATAATAGCTGCATCTATTGGTAATATATATTCAGCATAATAAAGCATTGGGGTAGGTCCTACCCCCAGTTGATATACATCTAGGCCTGCATCACAAAGACCGCGGATAAGTGCGCTCTCTAATTGAGGAGAACTTAAGCGTCCATCGCGGCAGACGGCTATAGCTTTTCCAGAACTTTCTCTCACCCTATGCCCAAAACATCTGCCAACCCAATAAGCATCCTTTTCAAGGAGGGTTTGTCCAACAACACCACGGATGTCATATTCTCTCAGAATACTAGGGTGAAAGCCTTTATTATTTAATAAGCTGGCAGATTTCAATTTAAAAAACCTTATTCAATTAAAATTCAATATATTAGAATGATTCTTAATGAAAAATCATTCTAATGTCCAGATAAAAAATGCTCTTTTAATCAAAAAGATGGTGTTCTTTTCTCTAAAATATATCCAATATGGAAAACTTTGTTGGCTAGGCTTTGTGTACTCATATTTCTCAGCAAGGGTTTAGGCTTCGTGAATAAATTTTTTGAAAGATCAACTCTTGTGTTCTTCCTATAAAAGTTAGCCATTTTATTTGCAGAGTAGATCCAAAAAGTGTCATATATGGCCTTGAAAGGCCAAAGCTATTCATCTTAACTGCAAACAACGCTTAGCCTGGGAAAAGACCAGTATGACTCACATATCCTCAAATACTAAGAATCCATTTGGCAAACTTATGATCTACTTTTTTAATTTTTTCAACTGAGGAATAAAAATATAAAGTTTTTAAAATATCCAAATAATCATCAATGGGGAGGACTTTATCTCTACCTTTTACAAGAGTTAAGATAGTTTGAGAGCATTCCTTCATAAGTTCAATATCATCTAGGATAACACTCTTTTTCTTACTTATTATGGTGTTAATTACTTTTTCAGCCCCCTCATCTCTAGAAGGAGATTGTTTCATAAGATCAGAAAGAGAACACTCTAACGCTTTGGCTATGGCCTGAAGTGATTGTGCACTAGGCCTTTTGATGCGACCCTTGACGATATTTCTAACAGCGTGAGTGCTGAGTCCCGCTTGCCTTTCTAAGGCTGCAATAGAAAGGTTTTTTTCTTTCATATATTCAATAATTTTTTCTTTTAAAATTGTCATTTCTACCTCTCTGTTCGCTAAGACTCACTGTTATGTTTTCTACAAATTCGCTTAATTTTTTATATGAAAAAAATATAATTTATTAAATTTTAGTTTAATTCGATTGATCAATTCAAGGTAAAAATAGAGAGGACGATATTTTTTAAGACGCTTAATAAAAAACTATGGTAAACAATTGCTCTTAAGGAAGGTCGTGATGATTTAGTTTTTTGAGAGATTTTCTACCTCTTACTAAGGTCACTCTCTAAGAAAATTTTGATCTGATAAAAATGAACTATTGCATAATTGGATAAAGAGTTCCAATTTCTTCATGATAGATATACGCGTCTAACCCCTTATCGTGCGTTCCATAACACAGAGCCTATTAGCCAATTCCGCTGCTTAAAACAAAGACATACTGTTAATGGCGCATTGAGATAGGAGAGAATATCTTTGTTAATAGGATGACTATTGGAGACAATCTGCTGCTTAAAAAACGCACTTTTAAGTGCACCCAATTTAATCTTATTGAGTATAGCATGGTTTTTTTTGGGTTATCCGTGTTTTTTACGGGTGCTTTGAAAAGGCTTTATTATGTAGCATAGAGAAATGAGGTGTAATATAGATTCTTTTCCTCCCTCAAGACAAAGACCCCCCATATATTACACTTCTAATTTAAAAATATCCTAAAATAAATTTATAAAAAATGAATCACCAAAGCTTAAGCTACAATCCAAACTCCTAGCTTGAAATCTAGAGAAATGCCGTCTAATCAGCATCACACAAATTAACCCACGCAAAAAGGTTAACGGAGACTTTCCGCGAGAGGAAGCTGCTTGATTGTTCCACCATCCAGCGGGTCTCTAATCAAATGGGGAAGCTCTCCTTGTAATTTAACAGGAAACTGCATCATTCTAATGACGGCTAGACATCCCATTGTTCCTCCAAACATCATAAAGAAAGCTGGGGCTTTAAAATCCCCAGTGATATTTGTTAGGAAAGTTGAAATAAGCGGTGTTGTCCCTCCAAAGAGGGCTTGCCCCAAGGTAATGCTGAAGGCCACTCCGCTATAACGTTCTCGAACAGGAAAGAGACTTACAAATAATCCAGAAATTGGAGCAACAAAAGCAGATCCTATTACAGTTAATATAAGCTGAAATATAATGACACCTTCAAGGTTAAGATTTGCTTCTAAAAAGCTAAAAAGGGGATAAGCTATTAATATCGCTATCATAGCTGCTCCTGACATAAATTGTCGTATCCCTACTTTATCTGCAAGATATCCCATTATTGGAGAAAGGATAACCCATAATCCCAATATCCCTGTATTGATAATTAAGATTTGAAAATTAGGAGTTTTAAGAATAGTCGTATAAACAACATTCATGTAAATTGTGGGCATATAAACTAAGATATGTCCACAACCTCCGATCGCAATCGTATTCAGTATATTAAATTTATAATTTCTAAATACCTCTTTTAAAGGGTTTTTTAAAGTACATTCTTTTTCTAAAACTTCTTGAAATACAGGCGTTTCTATCATCCTTCGACGGATAAAATAGCTTATAAACGTTAAACAAGAGCCTACGAGAAAGGGAATGCGCCAACCCCAACTAGGTATCATGGGGAGAGTCACGATGGCACCAAACAAAGTTCCGAAAGCGGCTCCAAGAAGCCCAGTTGCACAAATCATACTTCCGGTAAATCCAACTCTATTGGTTGGCGTATGTTCACCAACGAAAATTCCGGCCCCACTAAATTCTCCCCCATTGCATAACCCCTGCATAAGACGACAAGTTATAAGAATAATTGGAGCGGCTATGCCAATTTGGGCATATGAAGGTAAAACGCCTATAATGAAAGTAGGTATGATCACTAAGACAATTGACCATGTAAACGCTTTTTTCCTCCCATATCGATCACCAAAATAACCGAATATAATTCCCCCGAGGGGGCGCATTAAATAACCTGCTGCAAAGGCTCCTAGGCTTGCTATAAGAGCTGCTGAGGCATTTTCAGTAGAAAAAAAGATTGGCGCAAGCATGGCTGAAAAATAGCCATACAGCGCGACATCATAACGCTCGAGGACATGTCCAATAAGAGCAGCAACAATTGATTTTTTGTTAACTTTCATAAACTTTTTCCCCTGGGTTATGAATATGATTTGCAATAAAATTCGCTTTTAAAAAAGCTTCAACTAATTCATTAATAGTAGCTTCAGACTTTATTTTTAAATTGTTCAAATAACATTCTACAGTTCTGGGTGATAAACCAAGTAAATTAGCAATTTCTTTTGCTCTTTTTCCTTTTGAAAGAAGAGACAAACACTCCATTTCCCTCTTTGATATGATGATATCTCTTCCTTTAATCATCAAAAAATATTTTGAAATTTTTGTTTGCTCAAAAAAATTATTTATTTTTTCATCAGAAATATTAGAATTTGTAGATAAATTCAGAGTATAAGGAATAAATAATTTTTTATCTTTCGGATAAATGAGTGAATGAGCTTTGTCTTTAAAATAAAGAATATACTTATTTAATACATTTATTCCATCAACATAAAAATTTTTCAGCATTCGATTTTCTTTAGTGCTAGCAAATGCAAAAGATTCTATGCAATCGTCGTATTTTCTATACATTATGATACCATTCCATATGTTTTGCTCATATAAGGCATGGTAGGTGGGATCATTAGAATTGGGAAACTCAGGCCAAACATAATTTAAAAATTTTTGATTTGTAAGTTGCTTAATTCTTTCACTAAAAGTACTGCTAATCCAGCATTTTTGTTGAAAGGAATACTCCATCCATTCTTGATTATTAAAAATGTACAGTAGTTCTCCCGTATATGAAAATCTCCTATAAGTGAGGAAAGAGAGCCCATAATTACTCAACAATGGCTCATTTAAAACCCAAAGGGGCTCGCTTATGGATTTATTATAGTTTAATGTTGCTAAGAGCGATGAGTCCATTTTAGCAAATCCATTGTTTTAGAAATTAAAGTATAGGTTATATTTTTTTTACGTCAACTCAGATATTTTTACGGTATTTTTTAAAGAAGCTTTTTTGGTAAGTTGAATCATGCTATCTAACAGATTATAATTTAGCCAATTGTGTGAATAATATAAATATGCTGGGGGATGGCGATGTTATCTTCTTCTATAAGAAACACTCAAGCCTTGGAATTTTCTGAAGCTCTTTCAAGTACAGTGGAAAAAATTTGTGAACCGCTTTTTTCTAACTTCGATATAACAAATTTCGGATATGTAAAAATTTATGATAATGGAACAATGTTACGTCTTTCTGCAGATCATGAGTGGACAAAAAAATATTTTAATTATGGTTTTTATAACGACATTGATTTCTATGCAATGCAAAAGATCCCAGAGGGAGAAGTTCGAAAGACTCTCGTCTATGGAACGCCTTTAGGAAAGCACTATTCAGCTTTATATGACCACAATATATGGAATATCATTGTTATTTATGAGAGAAAACGAACTTTTGGAAATGTATGGTTTTTTGCAGCTACGAGAGAAAAAACTCAAATCATAGATTTTTATCTTAATAACATGAACATTTTAGAACATTTTATTTTATATTTTAAAGAAAAAATTCACGATATTACAAACAATAGCAAAAAAATACTTATTAAGACAGATATCAACCCTTTTTTGATTTCCTTTGATTATGAAAAAAATATAAGAAATTTCCTTGAAAAATTAGACGTTGAGAAGTTTTATTTGGAAGGAAAATATGAAGATACCTATTTTACAAAAAAAGAATTTGAGTGTATATTACACTTAGCTCATGGAAAAACAATAAAAGAAACGGCAAGATTAGTGAGTATTTCCCCTAGGACTGTTGAAACATATTTAAATACAATGAAAAGAAAGGTTCATGGCGAATCCACGGCGAAATTGATCGACATATTTCAAAAAAAATATAATTTTTATATTTAACCTATATAAAAAATTAAAATAAAAACGCGTCCTTTTATACTGCAAAAGGGTGTCAAGTATGAAGGGAGTTGACTCTAGTATATCGACGGATATGACGAGAAGTCAGGGTAAGGAACGCTTCCGATAAACTACAATTTCTTCAACATTCGTTAAATTATCGACATACTTGACAGCTGGGTGAATTTTGTGAGGACTTCATTCATAAAATCTATAATCCGTTCTCTCTATTCTTAAATTTTGCTCACAGAACCTCTTCCGAGCTCAGAAAAAAAGTTTGCCTTTATCTTTCTGATATTTGTCTTTTTAATCTTGCTAAATGCAAAAAAAAATGGAAAATAGTTTATTAAAGAATAGAAACTTTTTCTAACCTAGCTTGCGTGTCTTCATTCATGAAATTTTTCAATGTATTTAACAACTTATCTAAAAAATACTTATACACAAATTTCACAAAGCAAGTGATTGATCTTTTTTTTATTATTTTTTCTTTTATTATTTCAAGCTATATTATTCACTTTCCAGGTCAAGAAAGAATTATGGGCGATATTCTTTTTCTTTCCTTTTCTTCTCTAGCTATTTCTTATTTAATGGACCTTCGTCGTCACTTATGGAGAGTGACGTCTCTTTATAATATAATTGATATTCTAAAGTATTCTTTTATTGTCTCTATTGTTTATTTTTCTTGGTGTGTTTTCTCTGGTGATAGTTGGGAAAGCCTTTTTAAGTTCTTTTTGATTTTTACATTGCTAACCTTTTTACTTCTTAACTTCCCTCGCATTTTAGCGCGTATGGTTTATGAACAAAGTAGATTTCTTCATCAAGGAAAAAAAACTAAAGTTATTCTCATTGGCGCTGGAAAGGGTGGAGAGCTATTTTTAAGGGAGACAAGAAAAAGAAAGGGTGATTTATACCAAATTGAAGGAATTTTGGATGATGATCCTGATTTGTGGGGCAAAGAAATCTTTGGTTTTAAAGTCTATGGACCTATTAAAGATTTAGGAAAACTTACAAGTTATGGCGATATGGATATGGTTGCGATTGCTATCCCTTCTCTTAGCCAGGAAAAGCTTGCTGAGATTACAAAAATGGCAGGAGAATTAAATTTACATGTAAAAGTTCTTCCTTCTTTTGATAAATTGTTAACGAATAATCATGTGTATCCTGAAGATATTTTAGTCGAAGATCTCTTAGGACGCGATAGTGTCAACTTAGAAAATAAAGAAGTCCTCTCTTTTATTGAAGATAAAGTCATTATGATCACAGGTGCAGGAGGATCCATTGGATCTGAGGTTTGTCGACAACTCATTCAGCTTCAACCTCGGCAACTTCTTATCATTGATCACAGCGAGTACAACTTGTATAAAATTTCTTGGGAGCTAGAACATATTCATAAATTTAATCATTTTATTTCAATGATTGCCAGTGTGGCAGATAAAAAAACAATGAATTCTATTTTTTCAACCTACAAACCGCAGATTGTTTTTCATGCCGCCGCCTATAAGCACGTTCCTTTATTAGAAAATCAAGCCAAGCAAGCTGTTAAAAACAATTTTTTGGGCACAAAAATTGTTGCAGAGCTTTCTTCCCTACATGGGATTGAAAAATTTATTCTTATTTCAACAGATAAAGCTGTTAACCCAACGAACATTATGGGAACAACAAAAAGAATGGCAGAAATTTTTTGTCAGAATCTTAATACGAATTTCTCTACTAAATATTTAGCGGTACGATTTGGCAATGTCTTGGAATCAGCTGGCAGCGTTGTTCCTTTATTTAAAAAACAACTTAAAAAAGGGGGGCCTCTTACTGTTACTCATCCTGAAATTACACGCTTTTTTATGAGTATTCCTGAAGCCAGTCAACTCGTTCTTCAAGCGGGAGCTATGGGTGAGGGGGGGGAAATTTTTGTTTTAGATATGGGAAAGCCGATTAAGATTTCTACTTTAGCCGAACGTCTGATCCTCTTAAGTGGCAAACGACCCTATAAAGATATTGATATTGTTTTTACAGGGTTAAGACCTGGTGAAAAACTATATGAAGAACTTTTTTATAAAAATGAAGTTCATCTCCCAACCCGACGAATGAAAATTTTACTTGCACAAAGCAAAATTTCTAACTGTACAGAATTTATGAATCATATTCAAATTTTGGAAAGGTATTTAGAACAAGATAATAACAAGGGAATTGTGGAAACGATACTTCAAATGGTTCCGGAAGCTCAATTGACTGTTTCCTCGCAAATTTTTTGAAATGTCTGTCCTTCTAAATGCATGAATGAAGCTTTCCTCTTGAATCATCCTTCATCCTCCAGTAGCTTTAACCCGTGGAGGGATGCCGGAGTGGTCGAACGGGGCGGTCTCGAAAACCGTTGTATGTGTAAACGTACCGTGGGTTCGAATCCCACTCCCTCCGCCAGCAAGGACAGGGTCTA
>JAIEOZ010000323.1 GCA_019750035.1 Alphaproteobacteria bacterium
CCTCTCAAATTTTCTACCCTCACCCCTTCAAAAGCAATCTGTTCTCTATCGTCCTCAAAGGATGGATATGAAGAAGAAGAAGAAGAAGAAGAAGAAGAAGATGATGATGATGATGATGTAGGTATAGAAGATGTTATCTTACTCATTGCTCCTTTTTCTTTTGGTGGAGAGTCATTTTTTTGATCCCGAAAAGCGATTTTTGCACGTATGGCCTCTAAAAGATCTGATGAAATAGTGGGGCCACGTTTAACCTCTATCTGCCGTGTAATCACAGATTCTCTAATATAACGAGCTTTTTCTACAGCAGAGTTAAATTCAGGAAAATTGAGTACCTTCGCCATAACCTCAACATAAGGATATAGAGTTTCTGCTGTTTCGAGAGCTTGAAGAATTCCTTCATCATAGATTGTAGACAGAAGGTTTTTTGCTTTACGAACGATGGACCTCTGTTGAGTAATAGTAGAAAGACATCCTAGAGCCATTTTTGATCCGTTCCAGTTGGCTTCGGCGAGAGAACAAAGGCCCAGATACATTCGCATGATACCCTTATAATTTCCGGGATCTTCAGATACAAAATTTCTACAGAAACTCTCTATCGATAGGATGCCAGATTTTGCAAGAGGCTGCACAGACAAGACGAAGTCTTTTCTTAAAGGATGATTATGGTGAAGGATATCAGATGCAAAGGCCTCTATATTTTGGAATGAAGGGTTTCGCTTAAGATAGAATTCTTTTTCATTATCTAGATTTAAAGATGCATTTTTTACAAATTTAAGTTCAGATTCGATAGTACTCAAACAGTTATTCTTAATATTCGATACTTTAGAAATGTCAAGGTGGGAGTGACTAAGTTCACTGTTAATTTGCTCGATTTCTAAAGGGCTGATTTCGCGCGCTTCTAGAAGACCTAACACATTTATTTCTGATCTTTCACTGCCTTCCACTCGCTCTAATTCACGCTCAGCTAACCTTGCCCTCTCAACTCTTTTCAACCTTTTTTCCTGTTGGGGAGAAAACTGTTTTCCTTCTTTTATACGGAGTTTGGCCTTCAGACGCCGTGTGGTGGGATTGTCATAATGATCTGCACTAAACCCTTGAGTCGGCAGGCTTAACACAATTAAACCAAGAATAAGACGACTTGAAGTCAAAAGCCACTTTGACTTCAGCTGAAGAGGAGAGTTAATTTGTTTCATCTGAATACCTTAAAATTAAATAACTACAATTTCATTTTATACATGTGCATTGACAAACATATAATCAAGGCTGTGTATTAAAAATATTTTACAAGAGAAATGTTATAAGTTAGTGCACTCTATCATATTTTTTGTTTCATGAATACGGATTCTAAGTAACCTGAGTTTGGTTAAGGAGTGTATCATCTTTGGATAAGAAAAGCTAATGGCACAGCTTCGCAGTGCCAAAGCTTTTCTAACCCAAGAAAGACACGCGATGGGGCTGTCATATTGTCAATAAACTATTCACCTTTTACTAGATGCAACTACGCTGCTCCCATGAATGAAAATAACGATGTGTTACCTATTTTTTTAAAATTAAATACGCCACCACCCACAGTAAGGCGGAAGCCACAGATGTGATAAGGAGCTTTAACCCTATATGAGGATGCTCGGGGGCACTCGTAGCATGCCCTTTTTTGATAGTTTCAGGGATGTGTACTCCCCAAGGAAGGACCATAAAAAGGAGCACAACCCAAATCATGACATAAACCATAAGGCCTAAAGTAAAGGTCATTTTTATCTCTAATTCTCTTCATCATCTCCCTTCGGGGTAGGGCTTATAAAATCAACTTCAACGCCAATCCCAACGCCTTGAAATCCGTCTAGAGAAGTCGCAAGCGATGGGTTGATAGTGTGAATGGGTCCTATGCGTTCAATTTCAACACGTCCTTGAATTTTTCTTGGACGTATTTGCTCTAGCTCAATTAAGGTACCAAAACAGTCTTTGGGTGTAAAAAAAAGAACGGGGTTGCCATGAAACCCTGGCATTGGTGTTCCATCCCCGATGACGTGAATACCAGACGTTGCGAGCTGATCGCGAGCGGCTTCAAGATCTGGGACTTCATAGCAAAGATGGTGAAGACCTCCTTCAGGATGCTTTTCGAGAAAATTCTGCAGAGGAGAGGTAGCTCGCAAGGGAGTGATGAGTTCAATCTTTGTGTTCGGAAGGTTGACAATACTCACGCGAACGCCGTGGTCGGGAAGATCAAAAGGCGCGGCCACAAAAGCTCCAAAAATATTTTGGTATTGGCTCATGGCGGCCTCTAAATCGGGGACGGCAATGGCAACATGATTTAGGTTTCCAATCATTGATTTCTCCTTTAAACACGGTAAATCTGGATGTGGGTCAGTGTTTTTTTTCCGTAATAACTTGCTAAAACCCTTCTTGTTGCAATGCGGCATGCTTCTGAAACCATTTCATCCTCTTGTCTGTCTTCTAAAGGCAGAGACAAAAAGGCTTCTTCAACAGCGGCAATACAATGAGAGGTGAGCGTTTCGAGATGATCTTTTTCTGTTATTCCAACCAAAAGAACGGTGGGAGGGCATTTGAAGGAATCCTTTTTTAGCAGGATTGTGACAAGTGCGTGTCCTGTACTCATCAAACGATGGCGGTCGTGCATGACAATTCCTCTATAAGGAACGAGCCTTTTTCCATCAAGGGCAAGTCGTCCAGAAGGAACTTGATCGATCAGTTTTGCTCCCTGTTCTGTAAGGACAATAAGATCTCCATTGCGGGGCGCAATAACATGGGGAACTTTATTTTCTAAAGCCAGTTTAGTTTGTTCCAGAATATGGTGGTCTTCTCCGTGGACAGGCACAACAATCTTAGGACGAATCCATGAATACATGTCAATCAATTCATCTCGGCAGGGATGTCCGGACACATGAATGTCTTCCTCATTCGCCGTAATAACCTGGACTCCTTTGCGAACGAGTAAGTTTTGCAAAGCAGAGATGGCTTTTTCATTGCCTGGGATTTGCCGAGAAGAGAAAATAACAACATCTCCTTCTTCAAGGGCGATATGTCTGTCTTCCCCTTTGGCAATTCTTAAGAGTGCAGCACGTTGTTCTCCTTGACTGCCTGTACAAATTAAAAGAGTTTCATGGCGATTCAAAAAACCGGCATCATGATGGTTAAGAAAAGGAGGATAGTGTTTAAAATAGTTAAATTTGCGCGCAACCTCATCGATCCGATGAAGGGATCGACCCACAAGTCCGACAAAGCGCCCATTGGCGAGGCCCGCTTCAGCACAGCTTGCCACACGGGCAACATTTGAGGCAAAACACGCCACAAGGACACGCTTACCTGGAAAGTCTCCAACAAGTTTAAGAAGGTTTTGGCGAATCGGTTTTTCAGAGCCCGAATGGCCGGGAACAAAGACATTGGTTGAATCACAAACAAGGGCGAGGACGCCTTCATCCCCAAGCTTTTTTAAGGCGCTCACATCGGTAGGCTCCCCAATTAAAGGATCCGGGTCTATTTTCCAATCTCCCGTATGAACGATGGTTCCTGCCGCTGTGCGGATAGCTAAAACATTAGGCTCTGGGATGGAATGAGTAATGCTAATAAAATCAACGGTAAAAGGACCAATATCCGTTCCTCCCGAAAGGGGGATTTCGTGCAGAGGGGCAGAAATGCGGGCTTCATGGAGTTTGTGGCGCACAAGAGCAGCTGTAAAGGGTGTTGCAAAAAGAGGGCACTGCAAGCGTGGCCAAAGATGGGGGACAGCCCCAATATGATCTTCATGGGCGTGGGTCAGGACAATACCCACCAGATTTTGGGCGTGTTCTTCGATAAACTGCGTATCGGGCATCAGAACTTCAATACCAGGCGTTTGATCAAAAGTTACGCCTAAATCTACCATGAGCCATTTTCCACGGTAATGGTAGAGATTGAGATTCATCCCAATTTCTCCGGAGCCTCCCAAAGGTAAAAAATATAATTTATTTGGATCTAATTTCATTTCTAAACTAACATTTTGTTTGTTGGCTTCCCTCTCTTATCCCATTATGTCAGAAAGAGGAAGCATCACCAAGAAATTTGATGAAAAGGCCAATTAAAATATCGGCCTTCGCTGGTGGTATTGGATAGTAAGTTAAGGAAAAACCAATTTCTCTTAACAGGAAGGAAAGGTATCCAGCTTCTCAATTCGTCGTTGATGACGGTCTCCGACAAAAGGGGTATTGAGAAAAGCGTTAAGACAAGAAGCGGCTTCATCAGTACTCATGAGGCGTTCACCGAGGACGAGGATATTGGCGTTATTATGCTCACGGGCCACCTTTGCCATCTGACTATTCATACAAAGAGCGGCTCGAATCCCTTTAAACCGATTGGCTCCTATACTCATCCCAACGCCACTCCCACAGATAAGAACACCAACGCTTCCTGCAAGGACTGATCTGACGACACATTCTATATAGTCAGGGTAGTCGACAGAATCAGGCGAATGAGTCCCACAATCGATAATAGTGTAGCCCTTGGTTTCAGCAAATTTTTTTAGAAACTCCTTGTAGGCAAAGCCCCCATGATCACATCCGAAAACAAGGGTTTCTTTGGTATTTTTTTGAGAAGATTGAACACTATTCATGATCGTTTCTGCCATGCCCCTACCTTTGGTCCAGTTTTAGCTCGATGCGTCGATTTCGTTCGTCAGCTCCACTTTCAATGGGATGGAATTCACCAAACCCAGCAGCAGCAAGATGGTTAGCCGGAATTCCTTCATTGGTTAAGAATTTAATAACGGAAATAGCTCGTGCGGCTGACAGTTCCCAGTTTGAGTCAAATTTATCTGTATGGATGGGCTTATTATCCGTATGACCATCCACACGCAAAACCCATTTAAGGTCAGAGGGCATTTTGCCAGAAATCTCTTTAAGGGTGCTTGCGAGTTGCTTTAGCTTTTCCTCTCCCTTTTCTCCTAAGGTTGCTGAAGCGGAAGGAAAAAGAACTTCTGATTGGAAAACAAAACGGTCTCCCACAATTCTAACATCGGAACGGTTTGCGAGAAGATCTTTTAATTTTCCAAAAAATTCAGAGCGATATTTTTCGAGCTCTTCTACCTTTGTCGCGAGAGCGGCGGAAAGTTTCTTATCCAAGTCTTCAATCGCCAACTTTTGCTGTGATGATGTCGTTTCTGAGGCTTCAAGCGCCGTATTCAAAATGTTAAGCTTTTCATTTAAAGCTTCAATTTGCTGGTGGAGGACAGCGAGAAGCGCTTCTGCGTCTGTCGCCCGTTGCGCAGTCGTCTGGATTTCTTTAGAAAAATTAGCTTCCATCTGGTTTTTTAAAGCTTGAAGTTGGGCAAGTTGTTGGGACGTTGCAGCAAATGAAGTTGTTAAATCTGCGCTTCTTTTTTGCTCAACTTGTAATAATTTTGTAATCTCGTGTAGTTTAGCTTGGAGTGAGTCAAGTCCTCGTTGGCTTCCCTGGAGAGCGTCAGAGAGGTAAATTTGTGAAACAACAAAAATCATCAGAGCAAATATCATAACGATTAAAAGGGTGGCTAAAGCATCAACAAACCCCGGCCATACATCTAAGGTAACTCCTTTTTGACGACGTGTATGTGCGACCATTTTATCCTCCTAAAAAACCTTCAGATACTAAGCTTCGCCTTGCGCTTTTGTAAAGGCCGGACTGTGATTAAATTCACAAAGCTTTTCAATGTGCATCCAGCGATGGGTTTGCCCGATAGCCGCCAATAAGTCTAAAATATCTCTATCCATCAACAGATTGTCGGTTTTCAATAAAAATCGTGCACGCCAATGATCGACTGTATCAACGCTTATGTTGGCAATGGCAGGATAAACTTGAATAGCGCGGTTAGAAATCATCTTAAGGAAGAAAGGGGAGGGGAGGGAGATTTTTTCAAGACTTGCCCCTAACATTTCTGAGGAAAGATCGCTTTCAATATAAATATCAACGCCAACATCTTGTCTAAGAACATTTTTAGGTGTCTCGTTTATTTTTGCTAAATGCAAGGGCTTATAGGGGCGAGATGGCCAGAAATTTGTTTCCTTCCCTAGGTTTTGGATCACAGCATCTGTAAAACTTGTTGTTGTGACTGTAGAGGACTTATCTAGATCTCTGGGATAAAGTTTTTGTATGCCTAGGGTATAAAGAAGGGATTGCTCAATGGCGTGAGCGGCTTCAAATTCTTTAATGTGACGCAACATTAAAACAGCTGACAATAAAATTGCCGTAGGATTAACAATGTTTTTGCCAGCGATATCTGGGGCGGAGCCATGAACGGCTTCAAAAATTGAGATCTCATCTCCAATATTGGCAGCAGGGGCGACGCCTAGGCCGCCGACAAGGCCTGAGCCTAAATCACTAATTATATCACCCTGTAAATTTGTCGTGACAATAACATCAAAAGCTTCAGGACGAATAACCATCTGATGGGCACAGTTATCAATGATAATGTGATGCGCTTCAATATCTGGATAATCTTTTGAAACTTCCTCAAAAACGTTTTTAAATAAGCCTTCGGTTAGTTTAAGAATATTAGCCTTTGTCGCGCAGTGAACCTTATGGCGTCCCTCAGAACGTGCAAATTCAAAAGCAAAACGAATGATTTTTTCCGATCCTTTTCGAGTAATCAGTTTAAGACCCTCGGCAACATTTGGAGTTTGCAAGTATTCAATTCCCGCATAAAGATCTTCAACGTTTTCTCGAATCACAACGAAATCAATATGTCTGGCACTGAAAGGAGTTTGAATCCCTGGAAGGCAGCGAATGGGACGGGTATTCGCATAAGTTTCAAAAAGAGCACGAAGGGTGACATTAGCGCTTTTTTCTCCATAACCCACAGGCGTTTCTAAAGGTCCTTTGAGAGCAATTTGAGTCCGTTTTAAAGAGTCAATCGTTTCAAGAGGAACACCAGTTGCAAGACCTTTTTTGAAAACCTTTGCGCCAGCATCGCAAATTTCCCATTGAATTTTAAGATGAGTGGCTTCTACAACCTTACGTGCCGCGGAAATAATCTCGGGTCCAACACCATCTCCCTCAATAAGGGTTATTGTCTTTGTCATGAAAGCCTCCTTCAATTCATTATGCATCTCTCAGCAGAGAGTATAAAAGATATGCTAAAGATATACCAACTTTTCATAATACCCCTTTATGTCTGTGAAAAGATGGTCTATCTTTAAAAAAGAACATGCAATGTAATTTAAGAGGTTATCTTTGAATAAAGAGAAAACGAAGGAGCAATCTCAGTATCCTGTTTTATCCTTACGCGATGTGGTCGTTTTTCCCCACATGGTTATTCCTTTGTTTGTGGGACGTGAAAAATCAATCCAAGCTTTAGATATGGTCATGAAAGACAATCAAAAGGTTGTCCTCTTGAGTCAAAAGGATCCTTCCCTTGATAATCCTACGGAAAAAGATCTTTATAGGGTAGGAACACTTGCAAAAGCTTTGCAGCTTTTAAGACTTCCCGATGGAACGGTAAAAGTTCTATTAGAAGGAGAAACGCGCGTTAAGGTTGTTGAACTTTTGAACAAGAAACCTTTTTTTGAAGCTATTGTTGCGTCTTTTACAGAAGAGTTAGGACCTTCTCAAGAAACACAGGCTTTAATTCGTACGCTTATTTCTCAATTTGATCAATATGTTAAATTACAAAGAAAAATTCCAACGGATCTTATTTCTTCCATAGGTCAAATTTCAGATCCATCAAAACTTGCAGATATCGTTACGGCTCATCTTGGGTTTAAGCTTGAAGAAAAGCAAGCTCTTCTCGAGACGAAGAGCATTCCAGCACGTCTTGAAAAAATTATCAGCTTTATGGAAGGCGAAATTGGCGTGATGCAAGCGGAAAAGCGAATCCGCAGCAGAGTTAAACGACAAATGGAAAAGACGCAAAGAGAATATTATTTGAATGAGCAATTAAAAGCCATTCAAAAGGAACTTGGAGAAGGAGAAGACGGAAAGGATGAGCTTTCAGAGCTTGAAGAGAAAATAAAAAAGACAAAACTTTCTAAAGAAGGTCGTGAAAGAGCTCAAACTGAATTTAAAAAACTTCGGCAGATGAGTCCTATGTCCGCTGAAGCCACAGTTGTACGTAATTATTTAGAGTGGATTTTGGATGTTCCTTGGGAAGTTCAAACGCGGATTAAAAAGGATTTAAAAAAAGCTGAGCAATTTTTAAATGAAGATCATTATGGATTAGAAAAAGTAAAAGAGCGGATTATTGAATATTTAGCAGTACAAAATCGAGTCGGAAAAATCCATGGACCCATTTTGTGTCTTGTGGGCCCCCCCGGTGTTGGTAAAACCTCTCTTGGTAAGTCGATTGCCCGCGCAACGGGCAGAAATTTTGTGCGAATGTCCCTTGGAGGCGTCAGAGATGAGGCTGAAATTCGGGGGCACCGTCGAACGTATATTGGCTCAATGCCTGGTAAAATTATTCAGGGCATGAAAAAAGCAAAAACGATTAATCCATTGTTTTTATTGGATGAAGTAGATAAGTTAGGTTCAGATTGGCGAGGTGATCCAACTTCCGCCCTTTTAGAGGTTTTAGATCCCGAACAAAACAATACGTTTAATGACCATTATTTAGAGATTGATTACGATCTCTCTAACGTCCTTTTTATCACAACGGCCAATACCCTCAATATGCCTCAGCCTTTGTTGGATCGTATGGAAACGATTCGAATTTCAGGGTATACAGAAGAGGAAAAGGTGCAGATTGCTCGACGTCATTTGCTGACCAAACAAATGTCATCTCATGGTCTGCGGAAAAATGAATTTTCAATAACAGAATCTGCTATTTTAGCACTCATCCACACCTATACCCTTGAAGCTGGGGTTCGAAATTTGGAAAGAGAAATTGCCAATCTTTGTCGAAAGGCAGTGCGTTATTTAGCTTCTCCTAAACATAAATCCCTAAAAATTACGACAAAAAATCTTAGTAAATTTGCGGGAGTTCCTCGCTTTCACCATGGGACGGCGGATGTTGAAGATACAGTGGGTGTTACAACAGGTCTTGCTTGGACGGAAGTAGGGGGAGAACTGTTGTCTATTGAAGCTGTCATGTTACCTGGAAAAGGTAAAATGCAGATTACGGGTAAATTAGGCGAAGTCATGCAAGAGTCAGTCCAAGCGGCTGCAAGTTACGTAAAATCAAAAGCGCCGTTGTTTGGTATAGAACCACCGCTTTTTGAAAAGCGAGATATTCACATTCATGTGCCCGAAGGAGCAACCCCTAAAGATGGTCCTTCAGCCGGTGTTGCCATGGCGACGTCTATTGTTTCTGTTTTAACAGGCATTCCTGTTCGTAAAGATGTTGCTATGACAGGTGAAATTACCTTAAGGGGTCGTATTCTTCCCATTGGAGGGCTTAAGGAAAAGCTATTAGCCGCTCTTCGTGGAGGAATTAAGGTTGTCGTCATTCCTAAAGACAATGAGAAAGATTTGGTCGAAATTCCGACAAATGTTAAAAAAGGCCTGAAAATTATTCCCGTTGCGCGGATTGAGGAAGTGCTCAACATAGCTTTAAAAGAACCTTTGCACCCCATAACATGGACTGATGAAATGACACCCATTGTTGTGCGTAAACCACTGGGTGAGGAACTTAAAAATGAAGAAATCACCACACATTAAGTTTAATTCATTGAGTTTTAATAGAATTAATTTTGATGACTTACTTTTCTAAGGCATTGACTGATTTTAAGGATTCAGGTAGGATTTAACAAATCGTCTTGAGAAATCAAGACAATATTTTAAGTATCGTTCTCAATAACAAAGGGGGAATATTCCAGTGAACAAAAACGATTTAGTGGCATCAGTTGCTGAAATTTCAGGTCTTACAAAAGCTGATGCTTTAAGGGCTGTTGATGGAGTCATCCAATCTATTACAAAAAGCCTAAAAGAAAGCCAAGAAGTAAGGCTTGTTGGGTTTGGAACTTTTACGGTCACCCATCGTCCAGCAGGTGAGGGACGTAATCCACGTACAGGTGAAAAGATTCAGATTCGCGCCTCAAAGTTGCCAAAGTTTCGTGCGGGCAAAGGATTAAAAGAAGCAATTGCCTAGCAATTTCCTGGTACAGACAATTTTTATAAAAGGAGATGTAGCTTAGTGTTACATCTCCTTTTATGTGCAGGATATCTACATTTTATATGCTAATAAAAATGCATTCATTTCAAATATACCCATTGAACTTGAAGATACCCTTTTCTCTACCGACTTGTGTCACTCTCTCTGGTTAGAAAAGGTTTGTTTTTCAAAGAAAAACAATGACCTTTCTAGCCCGAGATATAAGAATGACATAGGAATGTTGGAAAAAAATAGTTCTGTACCCAAAAGTGGCACAACCTAGGTTTTTAACTATGAATTATCCCTCAATTTCCTGCAGATATCAGTGCGCGAAGGCGGATGACAATCGTGGTAAAGTGAAAAATACTATCGTTAAGGAATGGTAGTAAGGTCCTCTTCAGCATTCATTATTTTAGCCCAATTATCTTTGTTGCTTGTGCTACTTTTACGCTTACTTTGAGGTCTTGATTCTTTTTTGCTTGGTTGAGAATAGGTTATTTCACCCCCTTCAGGAGGGACGGGCCACTCTTTACGGCCACACCCTCCGAGTACAACACTCAGAGGAACCCAAGCATAAATTAACAATTGTGGCGTCTTCATCTTGAATCTCATTACAGTTTATCGTAAGATACAAAAAATATTCATCATATGGGGAATACCATGTCCTTTTGGAAAAAGAAAGATAATCTCGTCATTACAGGGTTTGTTGTTGTATTTTTTATCGGTCTTCTCTCATGGTCAGATTTGCGGTGGATTTCCGCTGCCATTTCTTCCACAAATTCTTCCATGAGTGGTGTTGACTTTCCTTTCATTGATCAAAACCAAGCGGAACACACGTTAAGTGAATTTAAGGGTAAGCCTGTTATTGTGAGTTTTTGGGCAACATGGTGTCCATCCTGTGTTAAAAAAATGGGCAGTCTGGATAGCTTTGCCAAAAAATTTCAAGAAAAGGGAGGGGAAGTTCTGGCCATTTCTCAAGATCAAGGCGGAATTTCTACCATTAAATCTTTTTATGCACGAAGGGGATATAAAAATCTTCCTATCTACATCGAGAGCACCGGCCGTTTATTAAATGCCTTTGGTGCAAGAGGTCTTCCCACAGCCATCTTTATTGATGCTCAAGGAAAAGAAGTGGGACGTATCGAAGGGGGGCTGGACTGGGAGAGCAGCGAATTCAACAACATGATTACCCAATATTTCGGTATTAACCTCTCTCAATAGAGCATTCTTCCCATGTCAAAAAAAAAATGGGAAGATCTTGCACAATCGGAATTGAAGGGGATCAATCCTGAAAGTCTGATTTGGCATACGCCAGAAGGGATTGACATCAAACCTCTTTATACCCTTCACGATCTAGAGGGAATTGAAGAGGTTTCTTCTTTCCCAGGTTTCTATCCTTATTTGCGTGGTCCTCGCGCGACGATGTATGCCAATAGACCCTGGACACTCCGCCAATATGCAGGGTTTTCAACAGCTGAAGAAAGCAATAAGTTTTATCAGGAGAACTTAAAAGCCGGCCAACATGGTCTTTCTGTTGCTTTTGACCTTCCTACACATCGAGGATATGACTCGGATCATCCACGCGTGGCAGGAGATGTAGGAAAAGCAGGTGTTGCCATTGATACAGTTGAAGACATGAAAATTCTCTTTGACGGCATTCCCCTTGACAAAATAAGTGTCTCAATGACCATGAATGGTGCAGTGATTCCTATTATGGCTGCTTTTATCGTTGCAGCAGAAGAGCAAGGGGTTAGGCAAGAGCAACTCTCGGGGACCATTCAAAATGATATCCTCAAAGAATTTATGGTCCGCAATACGTATATTTACCCCCCTGAACCAAGCATGCGCCTGGTTGCGGATATTATTGAGTATTCAGCGCGTCATATGCCGAAATTTAATTCTATCTCTGTTTCTGGTTACCACATGCATGAAGCGGGCGCGACAGCTGTTCAAGAATTAGGATTTACCTTAGCTGATGGACTTGAATACACAAGAACAGCTTTAAGTCGTGGGCTTTCCATTGATGATTTTGCTCCCCGCTTATCCTTCTTTTTTGGTATTGGGATGAATTTTTTCATGGAAATAGCCAAATTAAGAGCCGCGCGCATTTTATGGGCCGAACTCATCAAACCTTTTAACCCAAAAAAACCACAAAGCTTGACCCTTCGCACCCATTGTCAAACTTCTGGTGTGAGTTTGGCGGCACAAGATCCCTTAAATAATATTATTCGGACAACGCTAGAGGCGTTATCCGCTATTTTAGGAGGAACCCAATCTCTGCATACGGATTCTTATGATGAAGCTGTAGCTCTTCCGTCTCCTAAATCCGCTCGGGTTGCCCGGAATACTCAATTAATTTTAGCTGAAGAAGCCGGCCTCACACAGGTCATTGACCCCCTGGGAGGAAGCTATTATGTAGAAGCTTTAACCCATAGCTTAAAGCAGCATGCAAAAAGTTTAATTGAAGAAGTCGAAGCGATGGGAGGCATGACCAACGCTATTTTGCAAGGTATGCCAAAGTTACGCATTGAAGAAGCTTCAGCAAGGCGTCAAGTACGCCTAGATCTCGGACAAGAGACCATCGTCGGCGTTAATAAATACACGACCGAAGAAGAATCTCTTGAAATCCTTGAAATTGATGCCCCTTCGGTTCGAGATCGTCAGATTGAGCGTCTTGAAAAGATAAAAAAATCAAGAGATTCTCAAAAGGTGAGGGGGCTTTTAGATGCTCTGACTCAAGCAGCCTCCCATAAAACGACGAATATTATGCCCCTTGCCATTGCAGCGATGCGTGCCCGGGCAACAGTAGGAGAAGTTTCTGAAGCCCTTGAAAAAGTCTTTACACGGCATATGGCTTCTCCGCAAATGGTTCATGGTATTTATGGTCCTCTTTATGAAGAAAAAAGAGAAAAGGAAGTTAAAGCGCTGCAAACAAGACTCGTTGCTTTTACAGAAAGAGAAGGGCGTCGCCCCACCCTGTTAATCGCCAAACTGGGGCAGGATGGCCATGATCGTGGGGCGAGAGTGATTGCGACGGCTCTTAAGGATTTAGGGTTTGACGTAGAAATGGGCTCTCTTTTTCAAACACCGGAAGAAGCTGTACAAATGGCTATTTTAAAGAATGTTCACATCCTTGGCTTATCAAGCCAAGTAGCAGGGCATCGTGTCTTAGTTCCTCAAGTGATGCACGCCTTAGAGAAAGCGGGTCATAAAAATATTTTGGTGGTTTGTGGAGGGGTTATTCCTTCTCAAGATCATGCAGATCTTTATGCTCAAGGGGTTGCCGCGATTTTTGGGCCGGGTACGCCGCTTTTGCAAACGGCAGATAAAATACTTCAGTTATTAGAAGACAAGTACAAGGAAAATGAATCAGAGTAAGGAGCTATCCTTTCTCATAGATATCCAGATGCTCGGATCAAGAAGTCCTAGGCTTTGCTTTGCAAATCAAGGGCTTCTAGCCCAAGCATGACACGTGTTTTTAAATACTCTCTTTTATACGAAGCAACTCTGTACTAAAGGCTATTTTTGCTTGCAGTTTACGCAATCGCTTGCTATAAATTCTTAATCTCTAGCCAGGCGAGGGGAAGACCCGGGCATGCCGACCTAGAGCGCATCTCTACTAAGGTGGAGATCCCCTGATTTATTATTTTATAGAAAAGAGTGAGAAAATGCCCAAGTTAAAAACCAAAAGTAGCGTCAAAAAGCGCTTTCGCCTAACGGCGACAGGTAAAGTTATTATGGCTCAGGCCGGTAAACGACATGGCATGAGGAAACGTTCGCCTGAAACACGGCGTACATCCCGTGGCACCGTCATCATGAGAGAGTGTGATGCGAAGATCGTTCGTCGTTTTATGCCCTATGGAATATAGGAGGATTTGAGTTATGGCACACGTTAAACGCGGCACAACAACCCATGCCCGTCATAAAAAAGTTCTAAAGCTAGCCAAAGGCTATCGTGGACGTTCTAAAAATTGTTTTCGCATCGCCATTGAACGCGTTGAAAAAGCGCTTCAATATGCGTATCGCGATCGTCGAAATAAAAAGCGTGATTTTCGCGGTTTGTGGATCCAGCGCATTAACGCAGGAACTCGCGAACATGGTTTAAATTATTCTTGTTTTATCAACGGCTTGACAAAGGCTGGAATTGAAATCGACAGAAAGGTGCTCGCCGATCTTGCCGTTCACGAGCCCGCAGCTTTTAAAGCGATTGTCATCCAAGCCCAACAAGCTTTAGCAGCCTAGTTAAATTAAACGTGAGCCTCCGCAAAGCGGAGGCACTTTTTTACCAAAAAATTTGCGAACACTTGCTAATTTTACCTTTCAATATAATTATTGCAGTGGTTCTTATCTCGCTCAAACAATACAATGATATTGTTTTCAAAATACGGAAAATGCACCGTTACTCATAAATATCAATGGAGTTTATTCTGAAAAAGAAGTGTTTGATGATAATACTTCTCTGAGTAAAACTGAGGGTATCGTTTATCTTCTTCTACAAGAAGTATAGCGGAAACCTAAAAGAGTAAGGACTCACCATTTTCGTAGCCCAAGGAGCGAAAAATTTAAAACATCGATTTTCGTTTGACTTAGCATTGTTGTTTTTTAGATTGCAGAACACTTAAGTTACACTCAGAAAAATTTTTTGCAATTTTTTTATTCTAAATTTAAGTGTTAATTATTGTTTTCAATAAATTAAAAAACAATGGAGGGGCTCGTCTTAAACAACTTGACCATTTTTATTATTTTGTGTACTAAAAAAAATGAGAAGAAAAAATGATTATCACTGAGGAAAAAATGAATCGTCTAATTAGAGTTTTTGTACTTCTTTCAGTGTATTTTTTCTTACCCATTCATTTTTTGGTAGCTCTTCCACATGATTGGCCAGAAAATAAAATTATCGTCCTACCTGAAATGGGAAATAGCCCCATTCTTTCAGCTATTAAATCCGCTAAAAAATCAATAGATTTCGCACTTTATCACTTGGATGATTCTTCTATTATTGATGCGTTGATCAAGTCAAAAAAAGACGGTGTAAATGTTAGAGTCACTCTGAATAAACCAAATTTATATCCCTCTCCCTTTGAAACTAAAATAAATGAAGCAACCGCAAAAACTCTAAGCAAAAACGATATAAAAATTCATTTTTTGGAGGATCATAAATAATACTCTAACCCATTATAAATTTCTAATTATCGATGGTGACTATGCCCTGATTCAAACATTTAATTATGATGATTTTAATTTTAAAACAGCACGAAACTTTGGTGTAACATTAGAAGACATAAACCAAGTTTCTACTCTTTCCAATATATTTGAGAATGATTTTAATGGAAAAAGTTCTAATAACGATAAAAATGTATTAACTTTATGGAATAAAGCAAATTTGATTCTAGGACCTACACATCAACGTTATTTAATTTCTAATCTTTTACGTTCAGCAAAACAGTCTATTTATATTTATCAGCAAGATCTTTCTGACCCCGAAATTGGAAAACTCCTCTCTTCCTTAGCAAAGAACGGCAAAAAAGTTAAAATTTTAATGTCTCCCGAACCTTTTGGGGGGATTGATAATAATCGCATTAATCAAACTGTTATTACGTCTTCTGGTGGAGAATTTCGTTTTAAACCAAAAAGCGAACTTTATATTCATGCAAAAGTCATTCTTATTGATCCAGAAGAGAATGGTCAATTGTACGTAGGATCTTGCAACCTTTGGCCTGAAGTTTTATCTAGAAATAGAGAGCTAGGAGTGGTTATAAAAAATAATTCCCAAGTTCAAGCTGTTTATACCATATTCAAAAATGATTGGGGAAGCGCGTTGAGTTATGAGGAGGCAAAGGCTAAGAATACTAAATTATAAGCTTGAAAAAATCGTAACCTCCCAGGGGCATGCTCACTTAAACCAAACGGTTTTATACCTTTTGAAAAGCCTGCACATTTTTTGTGATTCAAGCTTAATAATTTCATTCATGATCCTCGTTACTCAAAGAAAATCTTATTGATTCTTAACCTCAATTTCTTTAAGAATAGCAGAGATTCTGGCAATTGCTTTCTCTATATTATAATGTTCTGTCCCTTTTGTCCCATCCCAAAGAGAAAAATCTAATAATCTTTGCCATGTGGACGGCTGAGTTAGTGACTCGAGGTACCCTATTAACTGTTGCGAAAAAGTATAGTTTTCTTTAACCATACGCTCCCACCCAGATCCTCTTGTTTTTAGAATCTCTTCTCCAGCTTCTGGTAAAGGCAATGCCTTAAAAGCGTAGTGTTTAACGTCTTCAAAAGAGACATTTTCGGCTGCACTTTCGCCATCAATCTTAAAAAAATTACCGTCTTTCCAGAGATAATTCGCCAAGTGGTTATCTCGAATTCCAAGGCAAGCTTGAAGTAAGCTCGTCAATCGAAATTGCTCTTCTAGGGAAAAAATTTGTTGAGTTTCTTCACTTGAAGGATTTTCTAGGAGTTCAATAAAAAGTTTACTATTTTTAATAAAGGGCGTACCAATAAAATATTCTCCTTTAGCTTCTATGAAATGATAAGTAACTGTATTACCCTCTTGGTAAGAAAGGGTAACTAGCTGAAATGGCGAGTTGATTTGAAATAGTCCTACGGGAGGAACAATAGACTGAGTTTCATTAAAATCATTAAAAAATCGATATGTTAATACTTCACCGACGGCACTTTCTAACTGCCCACGTTTTATAAAAAAATTTGTATTGTTTTTCAGTAACCCCACGTACATTCCATCTTTCAGATCATATGATTCCAAGCCATTTGCTTGCCAGTAAAACTCAGCAGGCACAATTTCTTGTACTTCACTCTGGAGCAAATCTGGACAGAAAGGGAAGGGGGGGAATGAGGAATTATGAACCCTCTTAATCGTCTTACGAAATTCGTCAGGGATGCTATTAAGGTAAGGCAATGGAGTAGTCGTAAAATCTTTTTCAATTGTAGCTGTAGGGAAAGATAACGTAGGAGGAGGAGTTTGTTCATCACCCTCTTCTTTGAACATCGAAAAAAGAGCAGAAGAGAATAAACATAACATGCTCATTGTCCCAAATAAAAAATTAAATTTTATAATCATAATACCTCATTATACAAATCAAAAAATTTTAGAAAGTAAATTATAGAATTACAAAAATTTGTTTGACACCATTATTGTCTCTTATAGCCATTTAGCTCTCTATAATGAGTTTAAGGTTTTTTAAGAGAAATAGGATTCATCATATGTGTCAAACATTATCAACTTGTTAAATTTTATGCTTTTTCCATCCCTTGACAATAGTATAGACAAAGGGCACGGCAAAGAGGGTGAAGAAAGTCCCCCCTAATAAACCTCCCACCAATACCCAGCCAATTTGTTGGCGGCTTTCAGCGCCTGCGCCTGTGGCGAGGGCAAGGGGAATTGCCCCCAAAACCATGGCGCCCGTTGTCATCAAAATAGGTCTCAGACGTAAAGAGGCCGCTTTTAGAGCCGCCTCTAGAACGGAAAGACCTTGCATCCTTTGCTTGTTGGCAAACTCAACAATTAAAATACCATGCTTTGTGATCAGCCCCACAAGGGTAATCAGCCCCACTTGACTGAAGATATTAAGGGTTCCTCCCGTCAAATAAAGAGCTAAAAGAGCTCCTGACATTGAAAGAGGAACGGTGATCATAATCAGCAGAGGATCGATCAGGCTTTCAAATTGAATCGCAAGAACTAAGTAAATAAAGAGAAGAGCGGCTGTAAACATAAGATACATCTCGCCTTGGGACTCCATAAACTTCCGTAAATTCCCAATGGGTTCTGATTGAAAAGAAGGAGGCAGTTCTTTTTTAATCGCAGCGTTGATGATCGACAGAGCTTGATCCGTTCGGCAAGAGGGCTGAAGATCGGCATTTAACGTGACAGCCCGCATTTTGTTAAGATGCTTCAGCTCTGCAGGCACAGCAATTTCCTTTACTGTAATCAGATGACTCAAAGGCACTATGTCTTGTTCAGGTTCTTTTTCAGCATCCTTTGCATTGTCTGATTCGCTTTCGTCTTCATTTCGTTCTGCTTTTACATAAAAATTACCAATATCATTAAAGTTATGTTTATGCCCTTCTTGAGATTGAACAACAACATCATAGTGTCGACCATCTTTTTCAAATGTATTAACGCGACTACCACTGAGCATGACCTCTAAGGCGCGGCCAATATCCTTTACTTTTACCCCTAAAAGAGACGCCTTATTCCGATCAATCTGCACATTGAGTTGAGGTGTTCCTAAATAAAGATCATGGCTTACCGATTCAAAGCAGGGGGAATTCTTAAGGTTTTTAACAAGCTTATCCATTTCTTTTTCAAGGTTGGCATAAGATCCAGTTGTTTTGATGCCCATTTGAAGCCCGGATTGTCCCCCTGTAAGCAAATTTTTCATTGGAAATACAGAAACTTGCACACCAGGAATATCTTTCGCCTTCTTCCGAAGCTCATCAATAATCTCTGATTGACTCCGACTCCGTTCGCCCCAAGGTTTAAGCGTGATTCCTCCAAAAATTCCAGATCGTTGCGTCGCCGTCCACAGACCGACGTGCTCAGGAACAGAGGTGAGCAACGTTTCTAATTTCTGAGTATAATGAAACATAGACTCTATGGTTGCGCCCTCAGGGCCCTGCACCCACGCCATAATAATTGACTGATCTTCTTGCGGGGCAAGCTCGGAAGGAAGCTTATAAAAAAGAAAGATTCCTCCGACAAATACCATGATTAAAACACCGCATAAAAGTTTAGGAAAGGTCAAGATCCTTTCGAGAGCCCCTTGATAGCTCCTATCAAGACTGAAAAGGAATTTTTCAATGAATAAAGAAATTCGGCCTTGTTTTTCAATATCTTTTGGACGTAAGAGTTTAGAACACATCATGGGAGAAAGGGTTAAAGCAACAAGTCCGGAAATGAGAACAGCACCCGCTAATGAAACTGCAAATTCGGCGAATAGTTTGCCTGTCAATCCTTGCACAAAAGCAATGGGAGCATAAACGCTGGCTAGCGTTAAGGTCATGGCAACTACAGCAAAGCCAACTTCACGACTACCTTTGATGGCAGCTTCTAGGGGCTGAAGTCCTTTTTCAATATGGCGATGAATGTTTTCAAGAACCACAATAGCATCGTCAACCACAAGGCCAATCGCTAGAACCATGGCTAAAAGGGTAATTGTATTAATTGAACAATGAAAGGCATACAAAAATGCGAAAGAGCCAATTAAAGACACAGGGATTGTCAGCAAGGGAATAATAGCGGCTCTAGGGGAATGCAAAAAAAATAAGATAATTAATAAGACAAGAATAATGGCTTCGAAAATGGTTATTTCAACGGCCTTAATAGAGGCTTCAATAAACATTGAAAAGTTATACCCCACGTTAAGATGCATGCCTGGGGGAAGGCTTTCTTTTGCTTTTTCAATATAATCACAAACAGCGGTTGAAATAGAAAGCACATTTCCACCGGCCTTCTTTTTAATCCCGATAAACACAACAGGCTTTTTATTAAAACGAGGGATCCACTGATTCTCCCCTGTGTCCTGATCCAGGGTAATTGCGGCGATATCTTTTAAATGGGTGATGTGTCCTTGAGCACTAGACACAACCAACTCGCCCATTTCCTTAGGTGTGTTTAAGCCAGCTTCTGCAACAATATTGACATGGCGCTTCCCTTTAATAATACTGCCCGCCGGAAGTTCTTGACTGCTTTCTTCTAAAGTATTCAATACATCGGTAACAGCTAAATTATATGCCTTTAATTTTTCTCGATCCAAACGAATTTGCATGGTTATCGCATTTCCATAGATATCCGCTCCACCTACACCAGGGAGAGATTCAAAAGGTCCTTTTAGGTTCCGCTCGGCATAATCATCAAGCTCAAGTTCATTATGCGTATCGCTTGTTAAGGTTACAAACATGAAGGGGTCTTTACCCGCCGAACTTTTGATGACTTTTGGGTCCTTACATTCTTCGGGAAGATTGTCTCTAACTTGAGCAATACGCTCGCGAACGTCAGAGCCGGCATCGCTTAGAGATGTGCCAGGTCTAAAGAAAAGACTGATCTGGCTATGCCCTGTTTTGCTGGATGATTCCATATAATCCAACCCAGGGATACCCGAAAGCCCATCTTCTAAAACGGTTGTTACTTTCGATTCAATAATCCCTGAGGCAGCACCAGAATAGATTGTATCAACGTTTAAAACTTGTTCTTCAACATCGGGGTATTGTTGAAGGCTGAGATTCATGTATGACAAAAGTCCGACAATGATAATCATCAAGCTCAATGCAACGGCAAAAACAGGTCGTTTAATGGCGGTATCGCTAATAAGCATTACGAGTTACTTTCCGAAAAAAACATTATGACTGAGGGGTGGCGGCGATAAGGGATCCATCATGAATTTTATCTTGCCCTTCAAGGACAATCTCATCACCCTTCTGCAAACCAGAAAGAACTTCAACCTGGTCAGCAGCTCGCGTTCCTAATGTTATCTTGGTTAAAACTGCCTTTTCGCCAACTTTCTTATAAACATTCATCCCGTCAGGTCGCACGACAAGAGCTTGTTCAGGTATAACAATAGATGACGCTTGATTAGCCGTTGCTTTGAGTTCCGCATGAGCATAAAGGCCTGGAATTAAGAGACCTTCTGTATTAGGGAAAGCAGCATACACAAGTACACTCCGTGTTTTCTCGTTCACGGAGGGCTCAATCGCTTCAATTTTTCCCTCAAAAACCTTATCAGGATAGACGTCTGTTTTCGCAATAACGTCAGCTCCTACTTTCATCATGGGAATTTCTTTTTGCGGCACATGAAATGTAAGCCGAATAGGTGTTAAGTCTTGGATTCTGACCAACGCATTGCCTTCAGTGACAAAAGCTCCTTTGCAAACTTTTTTCTCAGAAAGGGCACCCGCGAAAGGCGCAAAAATCTCTGTTTTAGCCAACGCTTCATTGGCTAACGACAACGCTGCTTCATCCGTTTGCACTTGAGTTTCTGCTTGCTCAAGCAGTTGGGGGCTCAGAAAACCCTTTTTGTTGAGTTCGACCTTTCGCATAAGCGTCCCTTGACTGAGCTTAAGAGCAGCGGCAGCTTTTTTAACATTTGCCTGTTGTTCCTTATTGTAAATGGTAAAGAGTTTTTGCTGAGGCTTCGCATACTCTCCCTCTTGGAAATGAACACTTTCAACACGTCCTGAAACTTCAGCCTTTAAAACCACATCGTTATAGGCTGTAAATGTTCCCACACCGGTGACGCAAGAATGAAAACACATTTCACCAACAGTGATGGTAATGACGGCTTGGACGGGTTCATCAGCCCTTACAGGGGTGACAAGCAAAAGCCATAGCAAAAAAGAGCGTAACATTTTATATATCCTTTTAGGCGAGATAATTTTGCGTATAATATATATAAAAATAGATAAAGGAAAGAAGCATGTTTCTGGTTGATAGCCATTGCCACTTGGATTACGAGCCTATGGCCGATGATATAGAAGGAACCTTACGACGCGCAAAAAACAAAGGAATTTCTGGATTTTTAACGATTTGTACAGATCTTTTTAAAATTCCTGACATCCTCACGATTGCAGAAAGCCACCCTGAAATATTTGCAACCGTTGGTGTTCACCCTCATGAGGCGGAAAAAATACCTGCAGAAACAATACTTTTTGAGATCTTAACAAAAGAAGCTGACAGCTCTAAAGTTGTGGGATTTGGGGAAACAGGTCTTGATTACTACTATTCCCATAGCTCTCCCCAAGATCAAACAAAGGCCTTTATCTCCCATATTGAAGCCGGTTTAGATAAAGATCTTCCCCTTATTGTCCACACAAGAGATGCGGAAAAAGAAACGATTGACCTCATCAAAACAATCGGGCAAGGAAAGGCGAGGGGGGTTCTTCATTGTTTTTCTGGAACGTCTTGGTTAAGAGATCAAGCGCTCGATCTCGGGTTTTACATTTCTGTTTCTGGCATTATCACTTTTAAGAAAGCAGAGGAGTTGCGAGTGGTATTAAAAGACGTTCCCTTGGATAGACTTTTAGTGGAAACTGATTCACCCTATCTTGCTCCTGAACCTTATCGAGGCAAACCCAATGAACCGGCGTTTATGATTGAAACAGTTAAAAAGTTGGCAGAACTTAAAGAAATAGGCTATGAAAAGTTATGCACTGAAACCACTCAAAATTTCTTAACACTTTTTTCAAAGGTACATTTTTCATGAAAGTCACAATATTAGGGTGCGGTGCCTCAGGAGGGGTTCCTCTGATCACAGGAGAATGGGGGGGCTGCAACCCTCTGAATCCTAAAAATAGAAGACGAAGAGCCTCTATTGCTGTTGAAAGAAACGGTACAACCCTTTTAATTGATACGTCGCCTGATTTACGCGAACAATGCTTGGCGGCCCAGATTCAAAAAATAGATGCGGTGCTCTATACCCACGATCATGCCGATCATACCCATGGTATTGATGACTTACGCCCTTTCTTTTATCGCCACAAAATGCCGATCCCCCTCTATGGGAATGCAGAAACGATTGCTTTTCTTAAGAAGCGATTTTCTTATGCTTTTCCTGTTGAAGAAATGCGACCTGATATTTATCGTTCCTTCGTCATTGCCAATACGATAGAAGGGCCTTTGCAAATTGGTGATATTGAAATCATCCCTTTCATTCAAGGACACGGCTACACTTCCTCTATCGGCTATCGGTTTGATAAAATTGCTTATTCGACAGACGTGGTTGACTTAGACGAAGCTGCTTTTCAAATTTTAAAGGGGGTTGATGTATGGATTGTGGACTGCATTGCTATGGATCCCCGACCAACCCATTCTCATTTGGCGAAAACGCTCGAGTGGATCCAACGTGTCCAACCCCGCCAGGCTTATCTGACTCACATGTCCCATTACATAGATTATGAGAGTGTTATGAAAGAACTTCCTGCACACGTTGAAGCCGCCTATGATGGGCTGGTCATCAAGGTTTAGTTTAGGAGGAAGCTGTTGATACATTCACGAAACTTAATCTTTTTCATTATATTCCTGAGCTTCATAGGGCCTTCATACGCTAAAATAAAAGTGCCCACATTTGAAACCTATCGTCTATCCGAGAAAGCCATTTTTAAAGGACTGCCAGCAGACGTAGACCTTACAAGTTACAAGGGAGCGAGGACATTTAGAACAAAGCTAAGGGAAGGGGCAAAACAAGGCCCTAACTTTGCCGGTCATTATACCGTTGTCACCATTGGGTGTGGCACACAGTGTCAGCAAAATTGGATTATTGAGGCTCGGACAGGAAAAATTTTGGATAGTTTTCCTTCGATTGTTGGAATAGCCTACCAACTCAATAGTTTACTGTTGGTTGTGAACCCACCAGATCCTCACCTAAAAAATGCCTTTGCAGAGCATTCTGAGCAACCTTTGTTGGGCACAATGGAGACAACCTATAAGATTTTGCAGGACCATAAATTTGATATTCTTTACCAAGCGAAATGGGTCGACATTAATTAATCTAGGGTAAACCGCTTCCTTAAATTAGTGCCTTTATCTTAATCTTATGCCCCCCAGATTTTAGCCTGAGCAGGGGGTGTCAGCATCAGATCAGTGAGCGCCCAAACAAGTGCATCAAGCCTGTCAGGGGATTGAGACGTTGTTCCAGGAACGTAAGACAACAGCTGATCTTCAAGCTTGGGGAAGCGCGATGCGTGCCAGACTCTTCCTCTTTCATAAAGCGCCGCAATGGGCTCAGCCCTTGTCCTTTTTCCCCGTGTTGCGTGAACGGCCTTATAACTAATTGTTTCATCATGGGTTCGCAAAAGTTGTTCAATAAGATCTCCTCCCATATTTACTTCAGCCACAAGACGATCACCTTTGAGTCGATGATAACACTCGATTGCTTTTTGCATCCAGAGATGGGCTGGTCCTTTAAGCGACAGGTCCTCTAAAACCACCCCTATGCCTTCTGCTGTGACTCCTGCAGCAATGATGCCCGTTTCATCACTTCCTGCCTTATGGCTCACCGCCGGGTCAATAGCGATGACAATACGATTGAGGGAGACATTTTGAAAAGAGCTCCTGGCTTGTTCTAAAAGGGTTGGTGTCCATAGGGCCCCTTCCTTTGACTCCACAAAATCTGCATAGAGTTCCTGCCTTCCTAAAAAGCTTTTTTCGTAATGTTGGCGAATATAATTGAGAAAAGGTTTGGCAAGATTTTTGGCGTTTTCAAAAGTCGATCCTTTAGTCAGTATAACATCTGGGTCTTTCATAAGTTTTTTTAAGAATTGACTTGATTTAGGAGTCGTCGTGACAATCACACGAGGATTTTTACCAATTCTAAGGCCAAACATCAGTTGATCCCAAACTTTTTCACTGTCTCGAAATTTTGCAAGTTCATCAACCCAAGCTCCATCAAATTGCGGGCCCCGCAATTGTTCATAAGCTTCTGCACTAAAACAGGTTGCGATCGCCCCATTTTCCCAGAAAAGCTGACGTTTTGAAGATTCGTAACGGGGTCTTTCTGCGGGAGGATGAACGGCTAGCAAACCCGATTCGCCTTCAACCATAACACTCCGTGCTTCCGTCTCTGTTGCTGCAACCAAAGCAAGCCGACGGCACACTCCTTCCCGAACCCATTGGCGAAGGGTTTCAGCGCCCGTACGTGTTTTACCGAAGCCACGTCCAGCAAGAATGAGCCACACCCGCCAGTGTCCCTTAGGAGGAAGCTGATTCGATCTTGCGTTGACGGGCCAATCATAATGCGAATTTTCTTGATTTCTCAAGGTTTTTTCTTGATTTATAAAGTGCAAAAATTTTTTGAGGACCTCTTTTTTATGCATCTTAAGAACGACTCTCGTTTATTGAGGTGAAGTCCATAACGATTGATTATTAATAAGTTTCTGGATCGTCCAAAGCAAAAGTTAAGTTTGAACTTTCTCCATATTCTTCAATGATTTCTTCAGCTTTTGCAGGATCGGGAACCCAAGCAATATTGAACAGAGCATCGCCTTGAAATACTAAAGGAAGCTCTAATCTGCCGATGACGACCCCTTCACCAAAAGAGACAACGTCTGTTGTATTTGTTCCTAAAGGATCACTAATTCTCCCTACAACATCCCCTTTAGAAACCTTTTTTCCTAAATTACAGTTTGTGCGAAAAAATCCTGTGTTGGGAGCCCGCAACCAGCGGCTTGTCGGGCAAATCACGGGAGAATGCTTGACTGTTCCACTGCTTCGAGACTTAATCATTCCAAGCGTCTGCATCACTCGCAGGATACCTTGTGTGGCCGCACGAATAGCAAATTCATCGAACCGAAGGGCTTCTCCTCCTTCGAAAAGAATGGTTGGAACGTTTAATTTTTCTGCGGCTTGACGTAAAGATCCATCGCGCTGTTCCGCTTTAAGAATCACAGGTGCACCAAAGGCAAGGGCAATTCTTAATGTTTCTTCATTTTGAAAATCGCATCTAATTTGAGGCAGGTTTGTCCGATTTCCTGACCCTGTGTGTAAATCAATTCCATGCGTACAACGAGCGACAATTTCAGTAAGGAATTTATTTGCTAATTGGGAGGCTGATGACCCTTTTTCAGATCCTGGAAAACACCGATTAAGATCGCGTCGATCATGAAGATAACGACTTTGAATAAGCGCACCAATCGTATTGACGATAGGAACAACAATGAGAGTTCCTTTAAGATGCTGGAGAAGGGGAGAGGCCATAACACGCCGAATCGCTTCAATTCCATTCAACTCGTCACCATGAATTGTCGAGCTAATGAATAAGCGTTTTCCTGGACGTTTACCATGAATAATCCGCATATTTAATGAAAAAACAGTCTGGTTGGGAAGGGTATGAAGAGGAATTTGCACACTTTTTGTGCTTCCAGGCGCAATTGTGATACCGGCAATTTCAAAAGGAGCTTGTTTTTCTTTTTTCATTTTTAATTCTTTCTTCATTTTTAAAATTTCTCTTAATTTTTTATTTTATGAATGTGTTAACTTTAATATAAATATAGAAGTTAAAAAAAAGGTTAATTATTAGCTTTCTTGATTTAAGGCTGGGGCTTAATAGAACTGGCATTCAGTAAATTACAATTTCACCATGTATATTTAAAAAAATATAAATAAAAATTGACTTTCTAGTAGGGATTTGTTATAGAGCTGTAATTTCTTTTATGAAAGGAACCTTATGCCTGAAGTTTTAATTGCCGGTCCTGTAGGGCGCATTGAAGCCCGTTACCATCAAGGGAAAGATCGGAATGCCCCGGTTGCTATTGTGTTGCATCCCCATCCTGAACATGGCGGCACAATGAATAATAAAATTACTTACGCTTTGTTCCGTTCATTTGTTGATCAGGGCTTTAACACGCTACGTTTTAACTTTCGTGGTGTGGGACGATCGGAAGGTAAATTTGATCACGGAGAAGGCGAATTGAGTGATGCTGCTGCTTGCCTTGATTGGCTTCAGGTTCAAAATCCTGAACCGAGTCAATGTTGGGTTGCTGGATTTTCTTTTGGAGCTTGGATATGCATGCAGCTTTTAATGCGTCGTCCGGAGCTTGATGGCTTTATTGCGGTTGCACCTCCTGCCAATATGTATGATTTTTCTTTCCTTGCTCCTTGCCCCGTTTCTGGGATGATTTTACAAGGAGGGAAGGACGATATTGTTCCAAAAGATTCAGTGTTGAAGTTAGCGACAAAGCTTTCAGCTCAACGTGGTCTTCATATTGATTATCGCATCATTCCTGAAGCCGACCATTTTTTTGTTAATGAACTTTCTCAGTTAACAAGTCATGTTCAAGATTACGTCAGAGCTGCTTTAAATCCCATGGCTAAAGTTGCAAATGGCTAGGTTCTATCCAGTTTTGGTAAGAAACAGTTTTTCTCTATTTGTTTACTCTCACGAAACTCCATAGGTGTCCTCCCTCACTGTGTCATCCCCGAGCTAGAAGTGATTGATTTTCAAAGAAAATCATAACGCTTCTTGTCCCGGGGATCCATGGTTGAGCAAAAATTTTCTTGTCAATAATCTTTCCAGTGATTTCACAGTTTCGTTTCTTATATGGATTCTCGGGTCAAGAAAAGCCATTGCTTTTCTTGAGAAAAACAAGCTTTTTCTAGCCCGAGAATGATAGGGGTGCTGGAAGAAGTGTTTCTCTACAAAAACCGGATGGAGCCTAATACTCTTCCTATAACAACCTAAGCTGCGTGTGAAATTTCTAAACCAGATTTTGGTTCACACATCCTTCCGCCACTCAAAGGATAGGGAGCACCCGTTGTCCCCGGAAAGCTAAGAGGAAGGTTTTTAAACGATCGAACAGCTAAAAAACCAAAAGCTTGAGCTTCCAACGCATCTCCATTCCACCCCATATCAAAAGACTTTTGAATATTTATGCCAGACTTTTCTCTCATCATCTTTAAAAGAGCTGAATTATGAGCTCCTCCACCAGCTATAAGACAAAGTTGAGGTTTTTTGGGACAATGATTCAGCGCCTTTTCAAAACATTCTACTGTAAAAGCAGTAAGTGTTGCCACACCATCCTCAAATGGAAGAGACCTTACCTCCTCTAAGCAAACGTTAAACGTTTTACGATCCAATGCCTTAGGGGGAGTTTGTTGGAAATAGGGGTGGGCCAACCAATCAGCCAAAAGCTTAGTGTTGATATGTCCTTGATCGGCAATTTTGCCGTCCTCATCCCAAGGAAGATCTGTGTTTTCTCTAACCCAATCATCAATGAGTCCGTTTCCTGGCCCCATATCAAAAGCCAGAAGATCGTCATCATGTTCACCAATCCAAGTCATATTAGAAACCCCACCAATATTAACAATCACTGTGGGTTTAGGAAGATTTTTAGCCATAGCCTGATGAAAGATAGGAACAAGGGGAGCTCCTTGTCCTCCATGGGCAATATCATTAAGACGAAGCTGATCAATGACGACAATGCCGCTTAAAGAAGCTAAAAGATGTCCATCGCCTATACTATAGGTTTCACCAATCTCTCCTTTAATCTTCGGGGGATTATGAAAAAGGGTTTGGCCATGAAAACCAATGAGCTTAATTTCCTCAGGTCTTAAATTCGCTTTGTCGAGAAGAGCGAAAACCGCTTCTGCATGATGTTCAGTGATAGCCCGTTCTAAAGAATGTTGATCAGACTCGGGAGGAGAGCCATAAGCGTGGTGGATGGATTGGCGTATCGTTTGAGAATAAGGAGCATAATGGGTTGCGCCAAAGGCTTGGATCGAAATCCCATCCGTCTGAATCAAGGCGGCATCAATTCCATCCGCAGACGTGCCAGACATAAGCCCGATAGCCCAAAAAGGCTTAGTGATGTTTATCTTCATGAAGATACTTTTCCATCCAAAGATGCGTTTGTTTTTCTAATAAACTATTTTGTTTTAACCGACTGTGCAATATGTCAAAATTGACCTCATCTAACCCTTGATCTTGAGCAGAGCACGCAAAAATAACACGTGTTTTCTGCGTTACAGGATCCACAATCATTTGAATACATTGACCACAAATTTCCTTCATCATGCATTGCATGGAAGAATTAAGACTCATGATCGCTTTATGTTCAGGATTTAAATAAGACTTTAGAACCGTCCTGCACGCCCGAGAAACAGCAGCCATCATAGGATCTGATCCGATTGTGATGATACGATGGATCTCTTGTAAGGGGAGGGGAGGAGCATCAGTTGTATAGGATAAAAGACCATCAATGACATTCCCAACGTATGCAAAGTCTTGTGTTC
>JAIEOZ010000009.1 GCA_019750035.1 Alphaproteobacteria bacterium
TTCAAGAAGCGTTCGCGTAACAGCAAGAGTTGAAAGACGTTCATCCCATAAACAAATGGGAAGATCTTGCAAGGTTAAAAGATTGGCGACAAACTGACGCGTCGACTGGCATCGCGACCCTTCACTTCCATCCATATTTAAGGGAAACCCCACCACAATTCCACCAATATGATGGGTAAGGATAGTTTTTAAAAGAGTTTCAGAATCTTTCTTCCATTGGCTACGATGAATAACTTGAAAAGCAGTAGCGATTTTTAGAGTTGTATCAGAAAGAGCTAAACCAATCGTTTTTTTTCCGACGTCACATCCTAAAAGTCGTTCTTCCTTACCGAAAGAAAGGGAAGAAAATTTTTCAAAAGTTAAAAGAGGCATTTTTCATCTTTTTTTAACGTCTCAGAATCTATAATAAACTCAATCATTCATCTCAGGGAGCTTGCCATGACCTTATCACGACAATCAGCTGAAATCCTACTCGATCTTCTCGAAATTAAAGTCGGCGCACTTCAAATTCAAGATCGTGATGATGCACGAGAGCTTAACAAGCTTAGAAAGTGTCGGCAAGAACTGCTTTCAGCGCGCAACCAAATCACCCCTAAACACAAAGAGAAACTTGAAGAGCCAGCCCCCTTTCAACAAAGAACGTACCGCAAAACGTCTAATTCAACCTACTAAGGGGGTGGGGCTTGTGTACTTCTCTCTCCAAACAATCCTTGACTCCCATTAAACCCATGACCAAATTCTCCAACGTTTTTAAGAAATACTGTGACTAAGTAAAGAGTTTCTGGTCTTAGATCTCTATCACTATAGTATTGACGTTGAATGGAAGCACCCAGTCCAAAACAATCATCTCGATAAATGACTCCAATACCACGTTGGAGAGGCCCCCCTCCTATATTTTTTTTGTTTAAGTCTAGCTTTTTTTTGTTTAAGTTTTGTCTGGCCATGCCAACAACAGTCCAATGTTTTATGATTTGTGATGAAAGAGTAAAGTTAATTTGGTTCAAATCTCGTTTATCCGATGTTCCAGCATGCTTGCTAACAAATACATAATCAACAGCAAGTCTAGCAATAGCTGGACCTACTCCCGCTCCCACTTCGCCGACACGAGTGTTTAAGGTTTTTTGATCTAATCGAAAACGATAATAGAAGTTAAGCCAACTAAATGGGTTCGCAGCAATGCGCCCTACATAATCTGAAGCGTAACGTCCAAAACCTTGGGGAATATCTATCGGGTCAGGTTTTGAAAATGAATAACTTTGCCCTAAGAATACCTCAATATCTCCAATCAAACCACCTGTCGTCAGAAATTCTCCTCCATAAACCCCCCTACTTCCCGTATCGATAAGGTCATAACCTGGGTAGCGATCCTTACTAAAAAGATTAAGGTCATTAAATTCAAAATCCGTACTATCTTCGTCAGGAATATGGCGAGCATCTACCCCGATGGCTTTATCAGGAGAAAAAATCAGCTGGGCTACTGGCTGTAGTATAAAGTTCTGGCTCTGGTATGAGTTAACAAAAGGCCATCGCCAATTGAGCCCTGCCTGTGGAAAAAAGCGAGCTCCCCCTCTTTTCCTCATATCTTCTGGGAGCTTCTTACGAGGCTTGAATGCCTTCTGATGAAAATTCTCAACTTGATAAAGATCTCCCCTGACTGAAGCAAACAAAGTATAAACTTGTCCTAATGAAGAAATCCAAGGACGCTGCCAACCCGCAATTCCGATTCCTCGTTGCACATTAATTCCATCCTTACGATACAAATTTAAAAGATTTCCATCAAATTTAAATCTTCCTCCCCAAGGGTCAACAGCTGAATACCCACTATATTCTAAGTAAGGAAGAGGCGAAGATATGTGTTCTTGCTTGTCGCTATCCCTAAGCCCTTGAAAATGGTAAACTTCGGCAACCGCATAATCCCTTTGATTTAAAAATCCCTCTAAGGTTCCTTGAGACGTTAAATTTGACTCATTTTTCCAACCTGAAAATCCATATTTACGAAAAAATGTTTTATCACCAACATAACCTCCATCAAAGCTGACACGCCAAATGTCATTTAGATTAAATTTTCCTTCACCTAAAATGAAATTTCGCCATTTAGGGATGTCAAACTTACCTACTTCTATAGCTTTTTTATCCTTTGAGGATTGTTTATATTGTGTAATCGCCCCATCTGCCCTGATATAACCATTTCTAAAAGCCTGCCGATATTGCCCTAAAAACAAAGGATTTTGTTCTGTATATAAAACAGTAGATACAGTCATATCCTTATCTTCAGAGAGAGCAATAAAGTAAGGAATTTCTAGGCTTGCTCCAAGAGCTGTGCTATATTCTGGTTGCGGAATGAGAAAGCCACTTCTCCGTTCAAGAGGCTGGGTTAAATAAGGAAGATACAACACTGGAATATCAAAAAATCGCAATTGAGCATCTGTAAATTGGATGTCTTTACTGACATTATCTTTTACAGCACGTCGCGCATTAATCTGCCAGGTCGGGGATTTGTCACCACACAATTCACAAGGGGTATAAACAGCTTGATCAAGCTCTTCTCGATCTTCAAACTTACGCCCCTCAATAGCCGCAATTTTAGAATTATCTTCTAAAAGGGTACGTAACTGAAGAACGATTCCCTCCTTCATATCTCCCGTTAACTCCATGTATTCTGCAAAGTTAACATCCCCATTTAATTGTCGAAGCCTCACATTACCTGATGCTGTGACAATATCTGTATTTTCATTGTACGTCACATAATCTGCTTCTAAAATATTTCCTTGATGATCAAACTCAACATGACCTTTTAAAATTAAAATACCCAGCTCACGATCATAGGTTTGGCTGTCTGTGTAAAACAAAACAGGCTGTTTTTCATCACTTTGTTCTTGCTGCACCCCATAAAGAGGCGAGAACAAAATACAGTTTAGCAAAAATAATAACGATATTATTTTAAAATTCATTTTATCCATCTTCTTGATTAAATACCATAACAGCTCCCACCATAGCGGTAACTATAGAAGGAAGCCATGCAGCAATCAAAGGAGGAAGCCCCCCTGTTGTTCCTAGAGCAATCATCATATCTTTAAAAAAATAAAGGAAAAACCCAACAATAAGACCTATCAGAATCAATAAGACTGTCTTTCCTTGACGCAAAGGACGGCATGAAAAAGCAGCAGCCAATAAAACCATTGCAACAACCCAAAAAGCGCTCGCTAGCATAGAATGCCAATACATTCGATATTTAAGACTATAAAGACCTGAAGCTTCTAAAAGAGCAATATAGGAAGGCAATTGCCAAAAGGAGAAACCAGTACGATGTATCTGCAAGCTTTCAATTTTCTTCCGATCTAAAGAGGTTACGATAGATTTTTGCGAAAACTGTTCGGCAGGTTTTCCAGCTTGCAACTCCCAACCGTCTTGCAATTCTAGATGACCTCCTTGAATTTGGGCCAGCTTAGCGTCAATTCGTTCAATAAATTCATTTTGAGGGGACGTTATAATAATATTAAGGTTTTGAAATTCCAATTTTTTTAAATCGATCTTACTTGCTCGATAAATAACTTGATTAGTCCCCAATTTTTCACTCAGCCATAACCCTGTCTGAGACACTTTAATATCTCCTCCCGTTTTTAAAAAATATTTTTTCTCTAACTTTTCGTATCGCGCTTGCATTGCACTTGCAAGAGGATTAAAGGTCGTCAAATCAACGAGACCTATCACAAGAGCTGTTAAGCTAACGGGAAGAATAAGACGCCATAAGGAAATACCAGTAGAACGAAAAATTACAAGTTCATTTGACTTATTCATCCTCCAAAAGCTATAAAGCGCGGATAAAAAAACAAGAAAGGGAAGCACTTGTTCCAAAAAAGAGGGGGCCCGCAGAAACACCATATTTAATTTCATGGCTAGCGTAATTTCTTTAGACCCTGCTCGTCTCTGAAGCTCTGCAAAATCAAAAAGAATAATAATTAAAAACACACACAACAAGGCAATGCAAAAACTCATTAAAAAAGAACGACTTGCATAGCGAGAAAGAAGGCTAAAAATCTTCATGACCGTCTTCCTTTCAAAGACGCATTCATAAATTCATTCCTCAATAAAGCAAATAAGCAAAGACATATTGCCGTAATGACAAGTCCATAAGATAAAAAAATCATTGTGTTAGCATATTTTAAAGTATGCAAGAAAACCATGGCCCCGATCTCAATAAGACTTGCGGTAATACACGCTATTAAAATTCGTCCCGTTTGTCCCTTTCGATTAAAGTGCCCCAAGATCATGAAACACACTCCCAAAAGCCCAAAAGCTAAGGCATAAAGAGGTGAAATTAAACGTTGATGAGCTGCTGAAAGAAACTCTAAACGAGTCGAGGGCGCCATTGTCTCTTTGGGATTTAGCAAATCTCCAATATAGCGTTCATACGCTTTTAAGAAACGTTCCTCTTTCTCTCCACTTGATGGTTTTTCCTTGGGCTCAATAGCATAGCGCTCAAAATATAAAATAGAAGGTTTACCTGTCTTTAAATCTTCCTCTTGACGATTTCCATTGATCAAAAGGAAAGTACCCCCTTTCTCCTTATTAAGGATAAGTCCTTTTTCAGCCATAAATAGAAAAGACTTATCCCCCTGACTCCCATCATAAATGATGACACCTAAAAAGTTTCCGACAGGATCTTGTGCTTGCGCATACACGGTATACTTACCAAATGTATTAAATTGACCAACTTGAACGAGACTTGTTAAAGATTTTTCCCTTAAGGCTAAAGTTATCTCACGATATTGTCTAAATGAAAGAGGGAGAATATAAAGGGTAAACAAATAAATAAAAATCGTAAAAAAAAGAGAAATTAAAATGGCAGGTTTAGCTAGCTGCCAATACCCCAAACCCGATGCTTGCATCACAACAAGTTCATGATCTGCTATAAGCTTATTATATATGAAAAGAACCCCAATGAGCACTGCAATAGGCGCTACAATCACAACCAAATTAGGTAAAAGATAAAAAATCATTTCCAAAAAAAGCAGAAGAGGGATTCCTTTATTCGCTATCAAATCGATATATCGCAGTGATTGTGCAAGCCACATAATAGAAGTAAGAACGATAGTTGTAGCAAGAATTGTAAAAAAAAGTTGCTTGAATATATATCGTGAAAGTTGTTGCATAACACTCATAAATTTAGATATGAATACGCGACAATCCTTCAGTTCGAAAAAAATTTCAAGTCTCTTCCTATAAATTATTTCATATCAAATTGAAGAATGGGGCAGAAATGCTTTTAATTTCACCTTTATTCAAACAGCATATTCCCTAAAATAATAAGAGGGACTATATTAGCCTCACTTTTGATAACCTAAGAGGAAAATCATATGCGTTGTGTTTTAATTTTGCTTAGTTTTTTAATTTGCGGCAAACTACTCCAGGCAGATTCTTCTCCAAGTCGTATTGCCGCAGTTGTCAATAATAGCCTTATTACCAAAGCTGATCTAATGAATCGCTTACGCTTTGCTGCTATAAGTTCGGGGCTTGAGCCAACTCTTGCAAATCTTGAAAAAATCAAACCTCAAATGTTGCGAGTGATGATTGATGAACTATTGCAACTTAATTTAGGAAGAGAATTCGGTATTGAAATTAGCCCTAAAAATATTAAAGAAGCTATAAAAGACATCGAATTGAATAATGGAATGCCTGAAGGTACAATTACTCAAATGATGAATGAAAACAATATTCCTCTTAAAGTATTTGAAGATCAGATAAAAGCCCAATTAATTTGGGTCGTTTTTATTCGAGAAAAATATCCTCTTAAAACCCTTGAAGATCAAGTGAGAAAAAAATTCACACAAAATGTCCTCCCTTCCCTCCAAATTGCCGATTGGGAAATCGATCAAGAGCTGAAAGCTCAAACAGCTAAAGGGTCAAAAACCCAATTTCATTTAGCTGAAATTTTTATTCCTGTGGATCATTCAGGCCAAGAAGAAAGTGCAAAGAATAATATTAGCCAACTTATTGAAGAACTTCAAAAGGGAGCTCACTTTTCAGCACTCGCTCAACAATTTTCACAATCGGCTACTGCTGCTCAAGGCGGAGATATGGGATGGCTTTCAGAAGATCAATTAGATCCTATTGTGGCAGAGGCTCTTGCACATATGGAACCTGGACAGCTTTCCGTTCCCCTTCGAACGTCTCAAGGGTTCGTTATTATTGCATTTATTGAACGCAAGCTTCCCGGTGCTGATGGGCAGATTTTTTTAACGATGCAGCAAGCCCTCTTCCCCTTTCCTAAAGATGTCACAGAAGAAAAAGCTCGTGAAATAATGACGGCAGCTGAGGCAATTTTTCAAAAAGTAAAAAGTTGTCCTGACCTTGAAAAGCTAGCTAAAGATGTAAATCCATCAGTTTCTCTTCACTTAACGGAAAATGAATCTTTATCTAATTTTCCAGCTCCTCTCCAAAAAATTATTAATTCCCTTGAAATAAACCAAACAAGTCAACCTTTATTAACTCAAGAGGGAGCCCTTCTTATAACGATATGTAACAAAAAACATCAAAAAACAGAGAATTTTACAAGAGAGGATGCCCAAAATCTCATTATCAGTCGTAAGCATTCCCTTCTTGGAGCTCGAGAGCTTAGAGATTTAAGGCGTCATGCCTTTATTGATATCCGCATGTAGATGGAACCATTAAAAGAGGTCATCAGTACTTTAAGAGCCAAGAGAAGTTTGGGGCAAAATTTTCTCATTGATCCCCACATCTTAAAACGTATTGTACAAAGTGCGACTCCTCTAGAGGACTGTACGGTTATTGAAGTGGGGCCTGGGCCAGGGGGGCTGACACGTGAAATTATTAAGCATCCTGCTAAAGAAATTATTCTTATTGAACAAGATGGGCGGTGTATTCCTAATTTAGAAAAATTAAGGGGTTACTTTAAAGGAAACATAACTCTCCTGAATGCAGACGCTCTGACGCTGCCCCTACATACTTTTGGCAACGCGCCTCGAAAAATTATTGCTAATTTACCTTATAACATCTCCACCCCCCTTCTCCTTCAGTGGCTGAAACACATGGATGATTTTGAAAGTTTAACCCTTATGTTTCAAAAGGAAGTGGCTGCACGTCTTGTGGCTTCTCCTCACTCATCGGCGTATGGACGTCTTTCCGTGATATGCCAATGGAAAGCCAATGTGAGGAAGCTTTTTAACTTATCCCCAGGTGCTTTTTTGCCTCCCCCCAAAGTCACCTCAACACTCGTCCAGTTGACCCCTCGATTTCCTCGAGAAAATGTTTCATGGAATGCGCTGGAAATGGTTACAAAGGCTGCCTTTTCTCAAAGGCGCAAAATGTTACGGTCGAGTTTAAAGGGACTTACAACAGAACCTCAGCATCTTCTAGAGCAAGCCCATCTTAACCCTGAAAACCGGGCTGAAAATCTTTCTGTACAAGAGTTTTGTGCCTTATGTGCCGCTTGGGAAAACAGCCTAAAAGAAGAAAGTAAACTGCATTCTTTAAAAAAAGAAAGGCCTCAAGTCAAATGATACATAAATCTATTATATTCCTCCTTAGCTTCCAACTTATACTCTCTTTTCCTCTCCTAGCAAAAAATCTTACCCTTAGCTGCCCTCACAAAGATATTCCCCTGACGGTTGAAATCGCCCAAACTCCTCAAGACCATGCAAACGGTCTCATGTTCCGAAAACACTTAGAAGAAGATGCCGGCATGCTCTTTCTTTTCCTAAAGCCTAAGACCGCCGCAATGTGGATGAAAAATACGCCCCTCTCTCTCGATATCATGTTTTGTAACTGGAGCGGACAGATTTTAGCGATTTATGAAAATACAACTCCCTTTTCCTTAGAAACCATTGGTCCCGTGAAGGGAACAGCCCAAGTTCTTGAGATCAATGGAGGAACCGTACAAAAACAGGGCATATCAAGGGCATGTCGCTTAAAGCTCGATCCTTAAAATATCTGACCTGCAAATGATATCATTTGCTCTATTTAACATACGAGGAAGAATCACCCTTGCTCCTTGAGAATAATTAAGGTATATGAGTGATATTCGGGGTGTAGCGCAGCCTGGTAGCGCGTCTGGTTTGGGACCAGAATGTCGGGGGTTCAAATCCTCTCACCCCGACCATTTGTCAATAGCTTGCGTTCCAATAGAAATCTTGACATTTTCCATTCTTCCTTCCATTACTTAAAAACATTTAATTGTAAGTATAATTCACAAAGAGAAGATATATTAATATGAAAGCATTTCTTTTTCCTGGACAGGGGTCGCAAAGTATCGGCATGGGACGAGAGATTTATGAAGCCTTTCGCTGTGCTAAGGACGTTTTCGAAGAAGTTGATGAAGCGCTCGAGCAGAATCTAACAAAGATTATCTTTGAAGGACCAGAAACTGACCTAGTCTTAACAGAAAATACCCAACCCGCCCTCATGACCGTCAGCATGGCCTTGATACGCGTTTTAGAGAAAGAAGGAGGATTGAATCTATCTCAAACTATTTCTTATATGGCGGGCCATTCTTTAGGCCAATATTCAGCTTTATGTACCGCAGGCTCTCTCAGTCTTTCTGATTCTGCCCAACTGTTAAAAATTCGAGGTCAAGCCATGCAAAAGGCTATCCCCAGAGGAGAAGGAGCTATGGCTGCCCTTTTAGGCCTTACCATGGAGGATATAAAGAAAATCGTTGCGCAAGCTACTCAAAGTCAAGTCTGTGAGATTGCCAATGATAACAGCCCAGGCCAAGTGGTCGTCAGTGGGCATCGTGAAGCTATTGAACGCGCAATCGAGATCTCTAAAAGTTATGGCGCAAAGCGGTGCATTTTGCTAAACGTCAGTGCGCCTTTCCATTGTTCTCTTATGCAACCTGCCCAAGACCAAATGGAAAGAGCTTTTCAAGAAATTCATGTAAAAAATCCCTCTATTCCCATTCTTGACAACGTTTCAACTCAGGTTATTAGAAAGGGGGAAGACTTAAAATCTCTTCTCATTCAGCAAGTTACAGGTCAAGTTCGATGGCGAGAAAGTATTGAAAATCTGGCAGAACTTGGTGTTATGACAGCAATTGAGGTGGGAGCAGGAAAAATACTCACAGGACTTTCTAAGCGCATTGCTCCAGCTCTTGAAGCCTTTGCACTTAACACCCCTTATGATATAGAGTCTTTTTTAAAGAAACCTCTAGCCGCCTAAAGGAAAGACCATGTTTACATTGAAAGAAAAGAAAGCTCTTATTACAGGAGCAACAGGAGGCCTAGGCGCAGCCATTGCGCGAATGCTTCATTCTCAAGGTGCACACATCGCTATTTCAGGAACTCGCAAAGAAAAACTTGAAGCCCTCGCGAAAGAATTAGGAGACCGAGTCAGCATCCTTCCCTGTGATCTTTCGAATGCTGAATCAACGCAAAATCTAATTTCTGACACAACGGCTGCCCTTGGAGGGCTGGATATTCTTGTCAACAATGCGGGGCTTACGCAAGATGGACTTATGCTGCGCATGAGTGATGAACAATGGTCCAAGGTTATAGAAGTGAACCTTACTTCCGTTTTCCGTCTTTCTCGCGAAGCCATCAAGGGCATGATGAAACAGCGAATGGGGCGAATTATTAATATCACCTCCATCGTTGGAGTAACGGGGAATGCTGGGCAAGCGAATTATGCGGCCTCTAAGGCTGGGCTTATCGGTCTTTCAAAATCTTTGGCGGCAGAGGTGGCAAGTCGAGGTATCACAGTGAATTGTATTTCTCCTGGTTTCATTGAATCTCCGATGACAGATATTTTAAATGAGAAACAACGCGAAAAAATTTTAAGTGAGATTCCTCAAGGACATATCGGATCTCCCCTTGATATTGCCGCTGGAGTCGTGTACTTAGCCAGTGATGAAGCGAAATATGTGACGGGACAAACCCTTCATATTAACGGCGGCATGGTTATGGTATAGAATTTTTTTCACTCTAGGCTAGCCAAGTAAGAAAGAGTATGGTAGCTACCTAGAATTGAAAATAGGTGAAAATAATTTACCTAGATGATGTAATTGCCAACAACGTAAGGAAGAGAAGTTAAGATGAGTGACGTTGCTGCACGAGTAAAAAAGATTGTCGTTGAACATTTAGGCGTCGATGAAGATAAAGTTACAGAAAACGCCAGTTTTGTAGACGACTTAGGCGCAGACAGTTTAGATACTGTTGAGCTGGTCATGGCTTTTGAAGAAGAATTTGGATGTGAAATTCCAGATGAAGCCGCTGAAAAAATCCTGACCGTAAAAAATGCAATTGATTACGTACAAGAACGTGCGCCCAAATAATCATTGATGGTGTAAAACTATGCGTCGTGTTGTTATAACTGGTATAGGCCTTGTCACTCCATTAGGGAATGGCGTTGAATCTACCTGGAAACGGTTAGTTCATAGCGAATCAGGAATTCGACGTATAGACACCTTTAATACGGAAGGCGTAACTTCAAAAGTTGCTGGCCTTGTCCCGCAAGGGAATGAAATCGGTCAATTTAACTCTGATGATTACCTTTCTCCTAAAGAGCGTCGAAAAGTAGACGATTTTATCGTATATGGAATTGCCGCTGCTGAAGAGGCTTTGAAGGATTCAGGATGGGTTGCTGAAACCGAAGAACAAAAAGAAATGACAGGTGTCATGATTGGCTCAGGCGTTGGAGGCCTTCCGAGAATTTATGAGGCTTCAGTAACGTTAAGAGAAGAAGGCGCCCGCAAAATCAGCCCTTTTTTTATCCCTTCATGCCTTATCAACCTTGTTTCAGGTCAGTTTTCTATTCGCCATGGATTCAAAGGTCCCAACCATGCTGTTGTCACCGCCTGTTCTACAGGCGCTCATGCCATTGGAGATGCGGGCCGACTTATCCAATGGGGGGATGCAGACGTCATGATTGCAGGGGGAGCCGAAGCTTCTGTATGTGAAATTGGCGTCGCCGGATTTTGTGCTTTACGGGCTCTTTCCACAAATTTTAATGACGAACCTACAAAAGCCTCTCGTCCCTGGGATCAGGCAAGAGATGGTTTTGTCATTGGGGAAGGTGCCGGTATCGTTGTTTTAGAAGAATATGAACATGCTAAAAAGCGAGGAGCCAAAATTTATGCCGAAATTTTAGGCTATGGCCTTTCAGGTGATGCCTATCACATCACGGCCCCTTCCGAAGATGGCAATGGCGGCTATCGAGCCATGCGCAATGCCCTACGGCGTGCCCAACTACACCCAGAAGACATAGGCTATGTTAACGCTCATGGAACGTCAACGCCTCTTGGCGATATGGTTGAGCTTAATGCCGTCAAACGTCTTTTTGGTCAAAACCCTGCTCAGTTGAGTATGTCTTCTACAAAATCTGCCATTGGTCATCTCTTGGGAGCGGCTGGTGGTGTTGAAGCCATTTTCTCTATTCTTGCACTACGGGATGGAATTTTACCCCCAACTTTAAACTTGGAAAATCCTTCTGAAGGATGCAAAAACATTGATCTTATCCCTCTTAAAGCTAAAGAAAAAAAGGTGCGTTATGTGATGTCAAATTCATTTGGATTTGGAGGTACGAATGCATCTTTGGTCTTTGGGACAGTTTAACCTTTGCCGAAAAAAGGGAAACCACTAAAACCTAAAGGCATTCAAAAAACGTCTTTATCCCCTTCCCCCCTCAATACCAAAAGAAAACGTCCGCCTCCCTCTTCCACCCCCGCCCCCCTCTCTAAAAAATACCAGCTCTTAAAATGCCTTAAAAGCAAGAAAATTATCCTTTCTCTTCTTGCTATTTTAATTGTGGTCCTAGGCTTTCTCGTCGCTGGAGCCGCCTATTGGTATCAATGCCCGCAAAAAAATGTAAAAACGGTGGTGATCATAGAGAAAGGATCGTCTCTATCTCAAATCACGTCAACATTAACTCAACACCACATCTTAGACTTTCCTCTCCTCTTTAAAGGAATTTTATTAGGAACGGGACAGTGGCGAGATCTAAAGGCGGGAGAATACCTGATTCCTCCTTCCGTGACACCGGCTCAAGTACTCTACATTTTAATATCAGGCAACGTTATTCTTCATCCTATTACCCTCATTGAAGGCGAAACGAGCCATCATCTGGTCCAAAAGCTTCGGGAAAATCCCTACTTTCAAGGTGTTTGTGACGTGCCTCCGGAAGGGAGCCTTCTTCCTGAAACCTATCATTTTCCACGCGGGACGAGCTGTCAAAAAATTGTGATTCGCATGCAAAAAGCAATGGAGGAAGCCATTGCAACCATCTGGAGCACGCGCTCAAAGGATCATCCTTTACGCTCTCCAAAAGACCTTTTGATCCTCGCTTCGATTGTCGAAAAAGAAACTTCCTTTCCTCAAGAAAGACCACTGGTTGCTGCCGTCTTTTTAAATCGTCTTCAACAAGGAATGCCTCTTCAAGCCGACCCAACAGTTATTTATGCCTTCACACAAGGGAAGGGCGAATTAGGACGAGACTTAAGTCGCCAAGATCTGAGCGTTGACAGCCCCTATAATACATATCGCAATCTCTCTCTTCCGCCTTCTCCCATTGCAAATCCAGGGATTGCTTCCTTAAAAGCAGCCGCTAATCCTGCTGATGTTTCCTATATTTACTTTGTAGCTAATGGATCGGGAGGACATATTTTTGCTACCACTCTTCAGGAACATCAAAAAAACCACACAGAATGGCGAAGAATCAGAGAAAAGAAAGAATGAAGCTTTCCACTTCCTACGAAAACCATAGCGCATCTGTCCCGGGGATCCAATTCCTAAAAGATCCTCGTCATAAACCTGCGTTTGAATAAAAAATTTATTTTCGTCTTTAAAAACAAGAAGTTATTGTCATTGTAAGCGAAGCGAAGCAATCCAGAATTATATTTGTTCTTAATTAATTTTTGTAAATGTTTTTATTCAAAACTCAGAGTCTCTATCTTACGCACTTGCCCCTTCAGCATTTTTGACTTCTTTTTTCCCATAAATGAAAAGGGGATCAGCTTTATTAAGGATAACTTCTTCGTTGACCACAACTTCTTCTACATTTTCCATAGTAGGAAGATCAAACATTGTATTCAAAAGAGTAAACTCAAGAATAGACCGTAACCCTCTCGCCCCTGTTTTTCTTTCAATAGCTTTCTTAGCAATCGCTTTAAGTGCGCCATCTGTAAAAGTTAGTTCAACACAATCCATATTGAAAAGACGCTTATATTGCTTAATAAGAGCGTTTTTTGGTTCTGTTAAAATTTGAATAAGAGCGGACTCATCCAAATCATTGAGAGTTGCAATCACTGGCAGACGCCCAATGAATTCTGGGATAAGGCCAAATTTCAACAGATCTTCCGTTTCAAGTTCTTCTAAAAGCTCACCCGTTCGACGATCTTCAGGTCCTCTCACATCAGCGCCAAAACCTATGGCTGTCCCACGGCCCCGTGCAGAGATTATTTTTTCAATCCCCGCAAAAGCTCCTCCACAAATAAAGAGAATATTTGTCGTATCGACTTGCAAAAATTCTTGTTGAGGATGCTTACGTCCTCCTTGAGGAGGAACAGACGCAACAGTTCCTTCCATGATTTTAAGAAGAGCCTGCTGCACGCCTTCCCCTGATACATCACGTGTAATGGAGGGATTATCTGATTTACGAGAAATTTTATCCACTTCATCAATATAAACAATACCACGTTGGGCTTTTTCGACATTGTAGTCCGCAGCTTGGAGAAGCTTGAGAATGATATTTTCAACATCTTCTCCCACATAACCCGCTTCTGTTAAGGTCGTTGCATCAGCCATGGTAAAGGGAACATCAATGATACGTGCAAGGGTCTGAGCCAGAAGAGTTTTTCCACACCCTGTTGGACCCACAAGCAGTATATTAGACTTTGAAAGTTCAACATCACTCGAATGCGTTCCATGTTCAAGACGTTTATAGTGATTGTGAACAGCAACAGATAAGACCCTTTTAGCGCTGTCTTGGCCAATCACATAATCATTTAAGACGTCAAAAATTTGCTTTGGCGTTGCAACTCCATCTGGAGAACGAACAAGAGGACCTTTGTTTTCTTCTTTGATGATATCAGTGCACAAATCAACACATTCATCACAAATAAATACGGAAGGTCCAGCAATAAGTTTCCGAACCTCATGCTGACTTTTTCCGCAAAAAGAACAGTAAAGAGGGCTTCTTGGATCTTCACTTTTACCTTTTGACATTATACCCTCCTTCTTTTCTCTTTTGGTTCTTCTCAGCAACCTCAATCATATTTTGAATTTTTTTTCTCTTCCTATCTTTAGAATCGCATGGATCTACCAAAAAATAGTTAATGAAAGGGATAAAAACATGATTTTTTGATACATTAAGCACTTTTACTCGCATCAGCTGAGTCAGGTCGATGAGATACAACTTGATCAATAAGGCCGAATTCTTTGGCTGCTTCAGCCGTCATGAAGTTATCTCGATCCATAGCTTTTTCAATGACCTCAAGAGATTGACCTGTGTGATCCGCATAAATCTTATTCAAACGAGCTTTCGTGTATAACATTTCACGCGCATGAATTTCAATGTCAGAGGCTTGGCCTTGAAATCCTCCCCATGGTTGATGAATCATAACGCGACCATTGGGTAAGCAATATCGCTTTCCTTTCGTTCCTGCTGAGAGGAGAAAAGATCCCATCGAGGCAGCTTGACCAAAGCAAAGTGTTGAAATATCAGGTCGAATGTAGTTCAACGTATCATAAATGGCAAAACCTGAAGTTACAGAACCTCCTGGCGAATTGATATAAAGATGGACATCTTTATTAGGATTTTCTGACTCTAAGAAAAGAAGTTGAGCACAAACAAGACTCGAGACAACGTCGTCAATCGGCCCATTAAGGAAAATAATTCTCTCCTTTAAAAGACGTGAAAAAATATCAAAGGATCGTTCACCACGGGCAGTTTGTTCAACAACAATAGGAACTAAGGTATTCATATACATTTCCATAAGCAACTTCTCCTTTTAAGAATCTTTTTTCTTTGACGGTTTTTTAGCTTTCTTTGTCTTAGAAGAGATCTGCGTTTCTATTTCTTCTTCTTCAAGAGCAATAAGTTTTTCAAGAGCTTCTGGCGTAATTGACTTTTCTGTGATCTTACCTTGACTTAAGATGAACTCAATCACTTTGTTTTCAAAAATAGGAGCTCTTAAGGTGGCGAGAGCCGCTTCGTTATTGCGATAAAAATCGAAAACTTCTTTTTCTTGACCCGGAAACTCACGAGCTCGGGCTGTTAAGACATTTAAAAGTTCTTGATTTGTTACTGAAATCTGATTTCGTTTCCCAATTTCTGCCAGAAGAATCCCTAAACGCACGCGTCGTTCAGCAATCATAAGGTATTCTTTCCGAAGCTCTTCTTCGCTTTTACCAGTAGCCTTTTCAAATAAGTTTGATTCTACTTTTTCTTTAACATTTGAATTAGCAGAGTGGTCTTGATGAATGCCAAGTTCCTTACGGAGTTGTTCCCAAATATTATTAAACTCAAGGTCTTTCATATTTTGAGGAACATCAAAGGTAAACCGCTCGGCGAGAGCATCTAAAACGTGTCGTTTCGTATTTAAAAAGCTTTGAGCGGAATAGTTTTTAACAATATTTTTTTCAATCCACTCCTCCATAGCCTTCAGTGATTCAAACTCAAGTTTTTTGGCAAGAGCTTCATTAATCTCTATCGGATCAGCTTCATGAATGTCTGTAATCGTTACGTCAAAGCGAGCCGGTTTATCTGCATAATGTGCTTCATGGTAATCCTTGGGAAAGGTCACTCTGACATCTATTTTATTGCCTTTTTCCTGATCAATAAGTTGGTCTTCAAAACCAGGGATAAATGCTCCTGAACCTAGCTCCAAGGGATGATCTTTACCTGAGCCACCTTCAATAGGGGCGTCCTCAATAAAACCTTCAAAGTCAATGATAACAATGTCTCCTTTTTGTGTCTTACGAAGCTTTTGAAGGGAGCGTGTTTCGCGGTTTTGTCGGGCAATATTTTCAAGAGCCCGTGATATGGTCTCAGTGGGGACAGTTATGATATGTTTTTCAAAGGAAAGATCCACGAGCTGAATGTCTCCAATTGTCGGGAGAATCTCCAGATCGACATAAATGGTGAGATCTTTTCCCTCTTCAAAGGATTTGATATCGGCTTTAGGTTTAAGGGAAGGGGTAAGCTTATTGTCTTTAAGAACTTGTTGGACCCCTTTTTCAATGCAATCTTGCATAACCTCTGAAAGAGCTTCGGCCTTATAGCGTTGCCTCAGCATAGCAAGAGGGATTTTTCCCGGACGGAAGCCAGGCATTTTAACTTTTTTACCAATAGCTGCAAGGCGATCATTGAGCTTTGACTCAACCTGATCTGCGGGAATAATAACTTCAAATGACCTTTTTAGGCCTTGAGAGAGGGTTTCTATAATCTTTATCATTTACGGCTCACTTAAGTTACGAAAGAAATTGAAAAAACCTTACTGATCCTTTGGCGCTTTGTACAGTAGTTTGGTGCGGGCGAAGGGACTTGAACCCCCACGACTTTCGTCACCAGATCCTAAGTCTGGCGTGTCTACCAATTCCACCACGCCCGCATGGATATAAATCATAACATGCTCTCCCTAATTTGGAAATGTTGTTTAACCAAGTTACAAAAAAAGGAGAGAAGACGCATAGGACCCTACATTATTAACTTTTGAGCTTTATATTTCCTTATTAAGGTATCTTTCTTCATTCATTCTTAATAAATTTAACAATAAAAAAGGTAAATATAAACTTAAATTTAAATCAAGAAGAAACTCCGTTTGAAAGAATGGAGGGTATTTCCATGTATATAAGATAGCCCAATCAATGTAGTGGTAGTCATTACAAAATGGAGTGTTTGACTCGCCATATTCAGAACATTTAAAATTTTTTTCTTAGCATATTCGCCTCCTATTTAACTTATACTGAGGGATTGATGGAAAGCAGTTTGTCGCGAATTAGTTACTAAATTATTAACAAACGCGTTAATAATTAGCCTATGGTAAGCTAGGATAATTTCCCTCTTGCCTAATTTAGAGAAGTCTCTTACAAGATTCGTATCTTATATTTTAAACATATTGTCGAAATGACTCTTAATAAAAGTAACATATTTATCCAAGATAAAAATATCAATGAACAAAATTTTTAAGAAAAAAACTCTCCTTATCGGAAGCGGTCTTATTCTTTTGCTGGGAATAGTTGTTGTTTTATTTTTTGACGCTTTTTATGGTGGCGATAACTTTCGGACCTTCCAAGATCCAATTTCTTCTTCTGAAAACGTTAATTTAACAGGCTTAAGAAACATACAAGCTTCAGGAGGAAACGCGCCCCGCTTTGCTGATCTTACCAGAAGGCTCAGCCATATTAACAAAAACAAAATTATTGTTGACGTTAAATGCGAATATCATGGCTATATTAACAGTATTCCAACAACTTTTCTTGGTTATGGACTTCCCAATCCGGGGCTCAGACGATATATCCGACGTTTCCTTTGGACAGGCAGTTTTAATGAGAGAACGGATTTGGTTACCACAGAAGCCGAAGAAGCAAAAAAATACGGCTTTATCTATAGGGCTGTAACTATAGGAAGCAAATTCGCTGCCACTGATGATAACATTGATGATATAATGAATTTTTTTGATACCTTACCAAAAGACGCTTGGTTACATATCCATTGTACCAATGGCAAAGGAAGAACATCTACAATTCTTGCTATGTTAGACATCATGCACAATGCTCCTCAGGTCACATTAGCTGATATTGTTAAGCGACATCACCTTCTCGGATCTGTTAATTTGTTTAATACTACTGTTTGGGCAAAGGGCACGTATTCAAAAGATCAACTCGTCGCTCGCAAAAAATTTTTAATAAATTTTTATGACTTTATTTGTCAACGAAAAGCCGGAGGAATCCAACAATGGTCAAATTGGCATCCTCAAAAAACTGAGAGGAAGGAACTAAATGAAGTGGCTTTTCACTAAAAAAAAAATCTTCATTGGGGGAAGCCTCATCAGTTTAGCAATCTTAACCCTCTACTTATTTTTAGATGCTTTTTATGGGAGCAACTTTCGCTCCACGCAAGATACTCTTTGGACAATGCAAAAAATTGATGTAAGAGGACTACGGGAGCTTAGGGCCTCAGGAGGCACATCCGTTCGTTTTCTAGATCTCCAAAGACGATTGAGCCATATTCAAGGACCTAAAATTATTGTTGATGGAATGGCAGAATATCATGGATATATTCATGGCATCCCAACCAACTTTTTTGCCTATCAACGCAAAGGGTCTCCTGAATTGAAGCATCTCATTCGACGATGGTTTTTTACAGGCACCACGGACATCCGCCTTGGATTGGTGAACTCTGAACCTATGGAAGCTAAAAAGTATGGTTTTGACTATAAAAAAGTTAACGTTGGTAGTCAATTTATTGAAACTGAAGAAAATATTGACGAGATCGTCTCCTTTTTCGATACCCTTCCAGAAAATGTCTGGCTTCATTTTCACTGTGCTCATGGACAAGGACGTACCTCTATTTTACTTGTCATGTTAGACACGTTTAAAAATGCCCCTCTTGTTTCAATCAATGACATTGTTAAGCGCCAAGCGCTTTTAGGCTCAGAGGACTTATTTAACACTGACGTTTGGAAAGGCAGAACCTATAACAAACAAATGCTTGAAGCACGAAAAAAATTTATTGAAGAGTTCTACCAATTTGTTTGTCAACGAAAGACGGGAGGAATCCAACGCTGGTCAGATTGGGTCAATTCAAAATGCGCCCATGAGGACATCACGAGCTAATCGATAATTTTTCTTTTCTATTTTATCTTTACGGGACTTTCCCTCTCTAAAATTTAGTTAAGGATTCATCCTCTTTTAGAGTCTATTTTAGATTTTAGAATGTAATTGATAAAAAGAAATTGAAAACCTCTTTAAATTTCTAGAAAAAAGACTTATACTTAAGGTGTCAGGGTAACTTGACTATAGTGATAAACGTCCTACGGAATAGGCGTTACGGACCCGGGGGCGGAACCCGGCACCTCCACCATTAATATATTTTATTATGGGGGTGAATCAGGATCGACGTGCGTAGTAAAGGTTAGATTTTCACTCGGTATGGTACCACCGTTATCGGGCTAAACACATAGATGCAAAAGAATATAATGCATTTGGTCGTGGGGCTGCAAACTTTACTGCAAGCAACTCCAACGAGATTAATGTCGCTGCAGCTGTAGCCGCTTAATCTTAAAGTGATCGCGGTTCGAGGGGCACCGGGCAACAGAAGCCCCTCATTGATTGATAGAAAAAGGAAGAGAGCTGTGGACGGGTTTAATTACGAAGAAATGGTGCAAGAAAACTTGCGGAATGTCGTTCGTGAAGCTTTGCAATCAACCGCTATTGACGGCCTCCCAGGGCCCCATCATTTTTATATTGCCTTTAATACGAATTATCCTGGCGTTCAGCTTCCTGATTATTTGATAGAACGCCATCCTGAAGAAATGACCATTGTCATTCAACATCAGTATTGGGATTTTGAAGTGGATAATCATGGTTTTTACATAACCTTAAGCTTTAGTGATTCACAAGAACGTATTTATGTTCCCTTTCATGCCTTATTAAGTTTTATGGATCCCTACGCCAAGTTTGGTCTTCAATTCACTCCCCCTCCTTATACAGAGGAAGAAGAGGCCCTTTTCACTGGCACTGCTCCTTCAGAGAATACGGACAACATCATTACTCTAGATAAATTTCGCAAGAAATAAGCTTTTTACTCATCCTTTTCATGGATAATACCTGTTAGATATGAATGGCCCGTCCTTCAACGGCCAGCGCGGCTTCTTTAAGCGCTTCATTTAAGGTGGGGTGGGCATGGCATGTTCGAGCAATATCTTCAGCTGAGGCTGAAAACTCCAGCGCAAGCGTTGCTTCAGCGATTAAAGTTCCTGCGTCAGGACCTATAATATGAACCCCAAGAACCTCATCCGTAACAGGATCAGCCAAAATTTTAACAAAGCCTTCCGTATCACCAATGGCTTTCGCCCGACTATTCGCTAAGAAGGGAAATTTACCAATCTTATAGGCTCGATCTCCCGCTTTAAGTTCTTCTTCTGTCATTCCAACAGACGCTACTTCAGGATGAGTGTAAATAACAGCTGGTATCACTTTATTATTCACATGGCCGTATTGACCCGCCATATTTTCGACAGCAGCAATCCCTTCCTCTTCGGCTTTATGGGCGAGCATCGGGCCAGGAATAACATCTCCAATGGCATAAATACCAGGGATCGAGGTTTCATATCGTTCATTGACCTTGATAAAGCCTTTTTCATTAAGAACGACCCCCACTTTTTCAAGATCAAGTCCTTGGGTATAGGGCTTGCGACCCGTTGCTACCAATACCGCATCCGCTTCCAATTTTTCTGTTTTTCCAGGAGAAGTTTCAACTTCCACAGAAAGTTTATCTTTTTGTTCCTTAATCTCCTTAACCTTGCTCGAAAGTCTAAATTCAAGACCTTGTTTGATAAGTGACTTTTGCAATGCTGTTCCAAGCTCATGATCCATCTGAGGAACAAGACGATCCATAAATTCAACGACTGTCACTTTTGATCCTAAGCGATGCCATACAGTACCCATTTCAAGGCCAATGTAGCCTCCCCCCACCACAATCATGGCTTCAGGAACTTTTTTAAGGGCCAAGGCTCCCGTTGAAGAGAGAATTTTTTCTTCATCGATCGTAATACCAGGAAGCGACGCACTCTCAGAGCCTGTTGCAATAAGGATAAATTGCGCTTGCCAGATCTCTTCACCAATGGAAATCTTTTGGTTAGAAAGCAGACGAGCTTCTCCAAAAGCACGGGTAATTTTGTTTTTTTTGAACAAGTAGTCAATACCACCCGTCAGCTGCTCTACCACCTTATCTTTTCGTTCCATCATTTTGCCGAGATCGAGAGAAAGGTTCCCTACATTCACACCATAATCCACGAAACGATGCTCTGCTTCTGCGTATTTATAAGAAGAGTCAAGAAGGGCTTTTGAAGGAATACATCCCACATTCAAACAGGTCCCCCCCAGTGTCTTGCGTTTATCCACACACAGAACACTCATCCCTAATTGAGCGGCTCGAATAGCGGCGACATATCCCCCCGGACCTGCTCCAATAACAACAAGATCAACTTTATTTTTTTCCATCATCAAACATCCATTAAAATGCGTTCTGGATTTTCAAGACATTCCTTGACACGCACTAAAAAGGTAACGGCTTCTTTGCCATCGATAATGCGGTGATCATAAGAAAGAGCGAGATACATCATGGGACGAATGTCAATTTTACTCTCAATCACCATTGGACGTTCCTGGATTTTATGCATTCCTAAGATCGCTGATTGAGGGGGATTAAGGATGGGTGTTGACATCAAAGATCCGTAAATCCCTCCATTCGAGATGGTAAACGTTCCTCCCTGGAGATCTTGCATAGAAAGTTTTCCATCACGGGCTTTTTGACCCAAGAGGGCAATATCTTTTTCAATTTGAGCAAAGCCCTTTTGATCCGCATCCCTAATGACGGGAACAACAAGTCCTTGAGGAGCTCCCACAGCAATGCCAATATCATAATAGTTTTTGTAAATGAGATCCTCACCATCAATTTCCGCATTGACGGCAGGAAATTCTTTGAGTGCTACAAGACAAGCCTTCACAAAGAAAGGCATAAATCCAAGCTTAACTCCTTGTTTTTTTTCAAAAATATCCTTAAAGCGATTCCGCAAAGTGATGACAGCCGTCATATCCACTTCATTGAAAGTTGTCAAAATTGCAGCTGTATTTTGAGCTTCTTTTAACCGCTCTGCAATACGCTGACGAAGACGGCTCATTCGCACCCGTTCAATCCGACCCTCTTTTCCTTGCTGAAGCGCCGAAGCAAGCGAGGAAGCTTCTTCATTTTTTCCTTTATCTAAAAACGCCAGAACATCCCCTTTCGTCAATCTCCCTGCTTTTCCTTGCCCTTTGATGTGACCAGGATCAACTTGATTTTCTTCAACGAGCTTTCGGACAGCAGGAGAAAGAGAAATTTTTTCTGTAGCCGAGGGCACAGAAATACTGATTTGTCCTTCCTGATGTAATTTTTCAGTGGTTTTCATTTCAGTCGCCCCCTCAGCTTCTTCAGTAACCCGGCCAATAAGGGCACCCACTTCAACAACGGCTCCCTGTTGAACCAGAATTTCTGTAAGAATACCGGTTGACGGAGCCCCTATCTCAAGCGTGACCTTATCCGTTTCAAGTTCCACAAGAGGTTCATCTAACGTCACATGATCTCCTTGTCCTTTAAGCCAACGGGCAATCGTCGCTTCGGTGATGGATTCTCCCATGGAAGGAACTTTAATGTCTTTTTGTATAGGCGAAGAGGTTTTTATATTCATTTTTTCCTCATTTTATAAGGTCAAGAGCTTGGTTAACAACGAGATTTTGTTCTAGGATATGACGACTGGTAAGACCCGTTGCGGGAGAGGCGGCTTCGGCTCGACCCACATAAAGAGGACGTTTACTCTTCATGTTAGCTTCAACCAACACATCTTCAAGGCGCCTATCTAAAAAGGTCCATGCTCCCATATTCATGGGCTCTTCTTGGCACCAGATAACATCGGACTGTTGATAAGGCCGAAGCGTTTTGACTAATTTTTTATGCGGAAAAGGATACAGCTGTTCAAGCCTGATAATGGCAATATCCTTTATTTTTTCCTCTTCCCGCTTTTCCAATAAGTCATAATAAATTTTTCCTGAACACAAGATAACACGACGAAAGTCCGGAGATGGCGTTAAGGAATCTGGCAAAATTTCTTGAAAATGACTGCTTGTGTTAAATTCCGACAGAGTTGAAACAGCAAGTTTATACCGCAAAAGGACTTTTGGCGTCATGACAATCAGAGGTTTGCGATAAGTACGATGAACTTGACGTCGTAAAACATGAAAATAATTTGCAGGAGTTGTACAGTTCACAACTTGCATATTATCTTCACCACAAAGTTGTAAATACCGCTCAAGTCGTGCTGAAGAGTGTTCAGGCCCTTGTCCTTCATATCCATGCGGTAACAACATAACGAGACCTGACATCCGAAGCCATTTGGATTCTCCAGCAGCGATAAACTGATCAATGATGACTTGAGCTCCATTTGCAAAATCCCCAAATTGCGCTTCCCACAGCACAAGCGCCCGAGGTTCGGCAAGGCTATACCCAAGTTCAAATCCTAAAACCGATACCTCCGCTAAGGGACTATCCCAAACTTCAAAGTAAGCTTGGTTATCCGAGAGGTGGTTTAAAGAAACATACTTTTTTTCTGTTTCTTGATCTCTTAATACCGCATGACGCTGACTAAACGTTCCTCTGCCACTGTCTTGTCCACTGAGACGCACAATATGTCCCTCCACGGCAAGAGAACCAAACGCTAGCGCTTCCCCCATAGACCAATCAATGGGATAATCTTCCGTAACCATTTGTCGACGGGCTGAGAGAAAACGTTCCAGTTTTGGATGAAGGTGAAAACCTTCTGGAATTTTGCTAAGAGCCACGCCAATAGCAACCAGTGTTTCCTCTTTAACACCTGTATTTGCCTTTTGTTCTGTGCTTGCTTTTGGGGAAAATCCTTGCCAGCGTCCAGACAACCAGTCAGCTTTCAAAGGCTTGTATGAAAGAGATTCTTTAAAATTTTCTTGGAGGTTTTTCTCAACGGTCTGATCAAGTGCCTTAACCTCAACTTGAGTTAATGATCCGTCTTCAATCAGTTTTCGAATATAGAGGCTTCGCGTCGAAGGATGGGCACGAATCGCTTTATACATGAGGGGTTGGGTGAAGGCCGGCTCATCCATCTCATTATGCCCAAAACGTCGATAGCAAATCAGATCAACGACCACGTCAGATTTAAAAGTATAGCGAAATTCCGCAGCAACACGCATTACTTTAACGACAGCTTCAGGATCATCACCATTCACATGAAAGATAGGCGCTTGAACAATCATTGCTAAATCGGAACAATGAGCTGTTGAGCGTGCAAAGGCAGGAGGCGTTGTAAACCCAATTTGGTTATTAACGATGACATGGAAGGTACCCCCCGTCTGATAACCGTGGAGTTGAGAAAGCATGAATGTCTCAGCCACAAGACCTTGACCTACAAAAGAGGCATCTCCGTGGAGCAAAAGCCCGATGACCTTTGATTTCTCTTGATCCACATATTGTGTTTGCTTTGCTCGAACTTTTCCAACGACAACGGAATCAACTGCTTCCAAGTGGGAAGGATTCGCTGTTAAGGAAAGATGCATTTTCCTTCCTTCAAAATACCGATCCGTTGACCCTCCCAGATGATATTTTACGTCTCCTGATCCTTGCATCTGCTCCGGCTGTGAATTTTGACCTTGAAATTCTGAAAAAATGGCGCTGTAAGGTTTTTCCATAATATTAGCAAGCACATTAAGGCGTCCCCGATGGGTCATCCCCAAAACAACTTCCTCAACACCAGCACGACTAGACGTAATCAGCATTTCCTCAAGGCCAGGGATCAAGCTTTCCCCTCCATCAAGACCAAATCTTTTCGCAGCAGGATATTTTACATGCAAAAACTTTTCAAAGGCTTCAGCATTTGTGAGTCCTTTTAAGATTCTTTTTTTCCATTTAATATCATGAATGGGTTCTGCAAGACCAAGTTCTCCTTCTCCTTCAATGCGTTTTTGCAACCATAACTTTTTTTCAGGATCCTGGACATGAAGAAATTCAATTCCGACCGTCCCACAATAGGTTTTGCGTAAACGATCCATAATTTCACGTAAGGTTGCATAAGGAAGGCCCAAAACATCACAAATAAAGATCGGCCGATCATAATCTTCTTCTTTAAAACCATAAGTTTGAGGATCAAGCTCAGCATAATATTCTTTTTTCATCAAATTTAAAGGGTCTAGATTCGCAATCATATGCCCACGAGCTCGATAAGCCCTGATAAGCATAATGGCATGAATTGAATCTAAAATAGCGTCTTTAACAACATCAGGAGAGACTTTTCCTTCAGAAGGACGAGGAGATGAAGAAGCTTTATCATGAGAGTAAGGTGACGTAACCCAGCTTGGACCCAAAAAATCTTTTAAAACATCGGCTTCTTGATCTCCTAAGGATGCAAAATATTGACGCCATTCAAGACTCACAGCATTTGGATCGACAAGATAAGAGGCATACGTCTGCGCAATATAAAAAGCGTTATCGCCCGTTAAAAAGGATAGGCTTTCATCTGACCATGTGGTGGAAGCTGTAGGTTTTCTCGTATCCATCACTTATCTATGCCCCTTTTTAAAAGAAGCTCCCTTTTTTAAAACCTCAACAAGAGTCTGACCAATTCTTGCGGGTGAGTCTACAACAGTAACCCCTGCACTTTTTAAAGCTTCTATTTTCTCATCTGCTCGACCTTGAGATCCAGAAATTACGGCTCCTGCGTGTCCCATTCTTCGACCTGGAGGAGCGGTGATTCCTGCAATAAAGCTAACCACAGGCTTAGGGTGTTTACATGATTTTAAAAAAGCAGCCGCTTCCTCTTCTGCTGTCCCTCCAATTTCTCCAATCAAGACAATAGAGTCCGTTTGCGGATCTTGGTAAAAAAGTTCAAGGCAATCGACAAAGCTCGTCCCGTTGATGGGATCTCCCCCAATACCAATGCAGGTGGATTGCCCTAAGCCTACAGCAGTTGTTTGGGCAACAGCTTCATAAGTTAAAGTTCCTGAACGGGAAACAACACCAACCTTTCCAGGTTTATGAATATACCCTGGCATAATGCCTATTTTACATTCTCCGGGCGTAATAATCCCCGGACAATTAGGACCAATAAGGCGAGTAGAAGACGCCGAAAGCGCCCTCTTCACCCTCATCATATCCAAAACAGGAATGCCTTCTGTTATGCAAATGACAAGAGGAACCTGGGCATCAATAGTTTCTAAAATGGCATCTGCAGCAAAAGGGGCGGGGACATAAATCACGGATGCTGTGGCTCCTGTTTTTTGAACAGCTTCTTGAACTGTATTAAAAACAGGAAGACCTAAGTGCTGCGTTCCTCCTTTACCAGGGGTAACGCCTCCCACCATTTTTGTGCCATAAGCTATCGCTTGCTCTGAATGAAAAGTTCCTTGAGCCCCTGTAAAACCTTGGCAAATAACCTTTGTTGATGCATTGACAAGAATGGACATTACGCTGCCTCCTTCACTTCATCGACGATACGTCGAGCCGCTTCAGACAGATCATCTAACGAAATGATAGGAAGTCCCGATTTGGTAAAAATTTCTTTTCCTAGATCAACATTCGTTCCTTCAAGACGAACGACCAGTGGAATTTGCAGATGAACTTCCTTCACAGCCTCTACGATGCCCTCGGCTATAATATCACAGCGCATAATTCCCCCAAAAATATTGACGAGAACACCCTTCACATGGGGATCAGAAAGGATAATTTTAAAAGCTTCCGTCACTCTTTCTCGCGGAGCTCCTCCCCCAACATCTAAGAAATTAGCGGGCGCCCCTCCATAAAGCTGAATAATATCCATGGTGGCCATCGCAAGCCCAGCTCCATTCACCATACATCCAATATTACCATCGAGTTTGATATAACTCAGTTCATTAAGAAAAGCGTGTCGTTCTATCGGATCTTCTTCAGTCGCATCTCGTAGATCTTCTATCTCTTGATGGCGATAGAGAGCATTATCATCAAAACTCATCTTTGCATCAAGAGCGAGAAGGGTTCCTTCGTGGGTTAAAACCAAAGGATTAATTTCAATGAGGCTAGCGTCAAGCTTGACAAAGGCTTCATACATGCCTTGGGTCAAACGAATGAGTTCTTTGACTTGATCACCTTTAAGCCCCAACCCATAAGCTAGTTTTCGACCCTGAAAGGATTGAAACCCTACAGCAGGATCAATAGACGCTCTTATAATTTTTTCTGGATGAGTCAGGGCGACATCTTCAATTTCAACGCCCCCTTCCGTTGAAGCCAAAAAGGTCACCCGAGAGGTGATTCTATCAATTAAGAGACTTAAATAAAATTCTCGATCAATAGAACATCCCTCTTCCACATAAACTTTTGAAACAAGTCGACCTTGCGGTCCTGTTTGAGGCGTAATAAGGGTCATTCCTAAAATTTGATCAGCTATTGAGGCCACCTCGTCTATTGACTTTGCGAGCTTTACGCCTCCCCCTTTTCCTCGTCCTCCCGCATGGATTTGCGCTTTCACAACCCATACCGTTCCCTTTAAGGTTTCAGCAACCTCTCGCGCTTCTTGCGACGTAAAAGCGACTCTTCCTCCAGGCACAGAAACACCAAATGTACGAAGCAAAGACTTTGCTTGATATTCGTGAATATTCATTTTATGAAACCTTATTCTTTTTTTGATCCAAAGATTTAACAGCAGCGACAAGGTCTCTAACAGCTTTAACTGACTGATCAAACAAGGTCTTTTCTTCAGAATTTAAGGGAACTTCTATAATTTTTTCAACACCTTTAGATCCAATAACAACCGGCACACCGACGTAAATATCTTTCACACCATATTCTCCCTTCAACCATGCAGCACAAGGAAAAATACGTTTTTTATTCTTTAAATAGGACTCTGCCATAGCAATGGCAGAAGAGGCTGGTGCGTAAAAGGCCGATCCTGTTTTTAGCAGGTTTACAATCTCTCCTCCTCCCTGGCGCGTTCGCTGAACAATAGCTTCGATTCGTTCACGAGTTGTCCACCCCATTTGAATAAGATCGGGAAGAGGAATACCTGCAACCGTCGAATATCGAATGAGAGGAACCATATTATCTCCATGCCCACCAAGAACAGATGCATAAACATCTTCAGCGGATACATTGAACTCTTGAGCTAAGAAATAGCGGAATCGTGCACTATCTAGCACCCCCGCCATACCAATAACGCGCTCATGAGGAATGCCTGTGGCCTCCTGCATAATCCCTACCATCACATCCAAAGGATTGGTAATAACAATCACAAAAGCATGAGGGCAATAACGACGAATCTCTTGACCAACCTGGCGAATCACTTTTGTATTAATATCCAACAAGTCATCTCGGCTCATCCCAGGTCGTCGCGGGACACCCGCAGTGACAATAACAAGATCAGCTCCCTCGATATCTTTATACTCATTCGTTCCTTTAAAGACCCCCTCAAACCCTTCAAGAGAAGACGCTTCAGCAATGTCCAAGGCTTTTCCTTGTGGAGTCCCTTCCATGACATCAATGAGAACCATATCTCCGAGTTCTTTCAACCCCACAAGATAAGCGAGAGTTCCTCCAATGTTTCCCGCTCCTATAAGGGCAATTTTTGGTCGTACCATGACGCATTCCTGTTTGTTATTTTAGTCAATTACTACCCTCTTTTGCTTGTTCCCACAAGCCAGAGGGGGCTTTATCATGAAAACGATCTTTTAAAAAAGCCCCTCCCATTCCAAGGGCTCGTCCATCAATGCCGTGTTCAAGCCCTGGAAGAAGGGTAAGGGTTACGGGAACGTGAAGATGTTTTAATCCCTCTTCTGCCGCTTGAGAGAAAAAAGGGGGTAGCAGTTGATCATCCATTCCATGAACCAATAAGACGGACGGACGAGCCATGATGACTTCCGTAGGATCATTTAAAAAAGCCCCTGAGTAAGCAACAACTCCCGCACATAAGGGACGGTGAAGGGCGATGTGAAGAGCGAGCATAGCCCCTTGAGAAAACCCCACAAGGGCGAGCTTTTCAGGAGGTAACCCTTCAGCTTTTAAAAGTTCATCTAAATACCGATTAAAAGAAGGCGTCAACGATTGCACTTCCTTTAACATTCGAGCTGTTTGAGGAGGAGTCGAAATTTTATTAAGGTTCCAGTCACCAAGTCCAAACCATTGTTTGCCATAAGGATTAAGCTCAGAGGGGCTTGGTCCATGGGGAGCAACAAAGAGGGTATTGGGTAAAAAGGAAGCCCATGCTTTTCCAAGGGACAAAAGGTCGTCTCCATCGGCTCCATATCCATGGATGAGCACAACGATTGAATCTGGTTTATGGCCTGATGCTGGAGAAAGACGGGGGCCTGAAAAAGTCAATGTCATGTTATTTTCTCCTTTTGACAATCCATGATTTCCCACACTACAAATCCCAAGAGAAAGTGCAAGAGCCGGTCCCAAAGGAAACCTTTTTCCTTTTTTTAAAGTATACCACAAAACGGCAATTCCCACTCCTAATCCTCCACTTATCACCAAATAAAGTGGAATTTGAAAAGGGTCAATCCAAACCCCTGAAACAGCCATGAGTTTTACATCCCCAAACCCTAATCCTTCTTTCCCTCTGAGCAAGGGATAGATTTTATAAAGAGCATAAGCCAGGATACCCAGTATCACAACGCTTACACTATGATTACCCCCAAATCGAAGCAAACCAAGGATAAATATGATTCCCAACAACACATCAGGAATGATCCCATCCTTAATATCTTTCAAACTCATGCCCATTAAAACGATAAAAAGTAAATAATTTAATAAAAAAGGGGTAAAGGCCATGATTTTTTATTCCTGATTTTAGGAAAATATTGTTATTTTTTGGTCCTTTTTCCAGATTCTGCTGTTCGTTTTTAGTCTATGCTGATCCTGCAAAATACTGTGTCAATTTCTCTGCCACCTGTGGGGAAACAAACGGTGTTGTATTCCCCTTAAGACGAGCGATTTCTTTGACGAGGTTTGAGGCAATGAGCTGATAGCTTTCAGAAGCTACCAGAAAAACGGTTTCAAGGTCGGGACTGAGTTTACGATTGGTTCCAGCCATTTGAAACTCATATTCAAAATCCGAAACAGCCCGAAGACCACGAATGATCACCTGTGCTCCCTCCTCTTTTGCAAAATTAACCAAAAGAGAATTAAAAGGTTTAACAATGACTTCCCTATCTTGGGGAAGAGAGGCCGTTTTGAGCTCATGTTCGATCATCTGAAGACGGTCCTCGATGGAAAAAAGAGGATCTTTCATAACATTGGTTGCAACGGCCACAATCAGTCGATCAACAAGACGGGTAGCACGCAGAATAATATCCAGATGACCAAACGTAATCGGATCAAAAGTTCCCGGATAAACGCCAACATGAAGGTGTTTAGGCTTCGTCGACATTGTCAACTTCATCACTATCATCTTGAATACGGGCGACAGAAACGACAGATTCTTCTTTATCAACGCGGAAAAGAGTAACACCCTGGGTTCTGCGACCCGCTATGCGAATATCATGTACAGGACAACGAATGAGTTTGCCCGTATTGGTAACCAACATCACATCATCTTCATCCCTTATAGGGAAAGAATCCACCACTTGACCTGTTTTGGTTGTTACCTCCATGGTCGTAATGCCTTGACCCCCTCGATTGGTACAGCGGTATTCATAAGCAGAAGAGCGCTTGCCAAAACCTTTTTCACTGACTGTGAGAATAAATTCTTCTAAAACAGCCATCGCTTCAAAACGTTCTGGAGAAAGAGACACTTCATTACCCGTTATTTCTTCCACTTCTTCTTGACGACGTAAACGTTGAGATTGCTTAAGATAAGAATCTCTTTCTTCAATCGTAAAATCAACTTGAGTGAGAATCGTCATAGACACCACTTCATCGGACTTTCCGAGGCGAATACCACGGACACCTGTGGATGTTCTTCCCACAAATTCTCTTACGTCTGTAACACCAAAGCGGATACAACGCCCGGCTCGAGTCGTGAGCAAAACGTCTTTCGTTTCATCACAAGAACTCACTGCAATAAGACGTTCACCTTCTTCGAGTTTCATAGCGATTTTCCCATTGGCTCTGATATTGGTAAAGTCAGAAAGAGCATTACGGCGCACATGTCCGGAAGAGGTCGCAAAGAAAATGTACATATTAGCCCATTGAGCTTCATCTTCTGGCATAGGCATAATAGTTGAAATAGTCTCGTTTTGTTCAAGAGGTAAAAGGTTTACCATCGCTTTTCCTCGGGCTTGTGGTGTACCTAAAGGTAATTTATAAACCTTCATTCCAAACACACGACCAGAAGTTGTAAAGAACAGCATAAGCGTATGTGTATTAGCGATAAAGACTTCAGAGACAGTATCTTCCTCACGCGTTGCCATGCCTGAGCGACCTTTGCCACCTCTCTTTTGAGCCCGGTAGGTGCTGATAGGAACCCGTTTGATATATCCACCCAAACTGACCGTTACCACCATATCTTCTCGTTGAATAAAATCTTCCTCATCCGCATTCATCTCACCCTCTTCAATGGTGGTACGTCGAGGAGTGGCGAAGTTTTCCTTTATTTCAAGAAGCTCAGTCCTTAAGATTTCAAGACGCTTATCGCGAGATCCTAGAATAAAAAGATACTCTTTGATTTCTTCCACAATTTGAGTGAGTTCAGAGGCAATTTTTTCCCGTTCAAGACCTGTTAAACGGTGAAGTCTTAAGTCTAAAATGGCTTTAGCTTGAGCTTCCGACATGCGGTAAGCCCCCTCCACAATGGGATAGCCTGGCTCATCAATAAGGAGGATAAGGGGTGCGATATCTTGCACTTTCCAAGATCGAGCCAAAATTTCGTCTTTAGCCACTTGAGGATCAGGGGCTTGCCGAATAAGGATAATCATTTCATCCAGATTCGCAACAGCTATGCCAAGACCTACTAAAACATGAGCTCGCTCACGTGCTTTTTTAAGCTGATAAAGGGTTCTTCGGGTAATAACTTCCTCTCGGAAGAGAATGAAAAGCTCTAAAATTTCCTTAAGGCCCATCTGCTGAGGTTTTCCCCCATTTAAGGCCAACATGTTCACTCCAAAGGTGGTTTGAAGAGACGACATTGCATAAAGACGATTAAGAACGACATCAGCAATGGCATCTTTCTTCAGCTCAATAACAACTCGCACTCCCTGCTGGTCTGATTCATCTCGTAAGTCATGAATGCCTTCAAGTTCCTTGTTATGGACAAGCTCGGCTATACGCTCCATCATTTTGGCTTTATTGACTTGATAAGGAACTTCCGTAACGATGATAGCTTCTCGGTCTTTTCGAAGAGTCTCAATATGAGTACGACTTCGAACGACAAGAGATCCACGACCTGTCTTAAAGGCGCTATAAATACCACGACGTCCCATAATAAGAGCGCCTGTTGGAAAATCTGGACCCGGTATATAGTCCATCAGCTCTTCAAGGGTCAAATCAGGATTGTCAATCAAAGCACAGCAGCCATCAATGACTTCGCCCAAATTATGAGAGGGAATATTCGTCGCCATACCCACAGCAATACCCCCGCTCCCATTGACAAGGAGGTTAGGAATACGTGTCGGAAGGACAACGGGTTCTTCTGTTGATTCATCATAATTGGCCCGAAAATCGACGGTCTCCTTATCGATATCATCCATAAGGAAATGAGCTGGCTTGGAAAGACGGGCTTCTGTATACCGCATGGCCGCTGCAGGATCCCCATCCATCGATCCAAAGTTTCCTTGCTTATCAATGAGAGGCAAGCGCAAAGAAAACAGTTGCGCCATCCGAACCAAAGATTCGTAAACAGCATCCGTACTATGAGGATGATATTTGGAAATAACATCTCCCACAATACGGGCTGATT
>JAIEOZ010000175.1 GCA_019750035.1 Alphaproteobacteria bacterium
GCAGGTTTCTTTATTGCTCTTGTTTCAACTCACCTTTTTCATGCCCTTCTTATCTTTCCCAGGACACTTGTGCGCCTACACGGGAATTTTAGAAATTAGATATTTTTTGACAAAATAGATCCAATGGGTGTGACATGTATGGGGGAAGTCTATATTGTCAGCGAATTACCTAACATCTACAGGGATGATAGTAACTTGCTGTATTAATATGTAATTTGTAAAAATTATTCGGTAGAAAGCAAAGGAACAAAAAAACGTTATGAACTCGCACTTTTGATGGCTTATATCGTGGATAAACTTCTTTCAGCTTATATTTATTGAGTATCATACTTTTCAGAAAAAGTAAAATTTTTTGATTGGCCATTAGAGAAGATGATCTTAAGATTGAAAAAAAATTCAAGTGATATCAATGAAAATTTTTATAAAAAATCAAGCTTTCTGGGCATTTTTTGGAACCCAGTTTTTAGGGGCGTTTAACGATAATTTTTTTAGAACCCTTTTTGTAACGCTGGTGACCTATCACTTGGCAATTTACACAGAGACAGAAAGTGCTCTTTTTGTTTCGGCGGCTTTTGGGCTTTTTATGCTGCCTAGCTTTGCCTTCTCTCCCCTTGCAGGCCAACTTGCGGATCGATATGATAAATCAAGAATCATTCAGGGTGTGAAGCTCTCTGAAGTTTTTATTGTTGGCTTAAGCGCTTATGGTTTTATTCATACCAATCCCTATTTTCTTTTGGGATCCATTTTCTTTATGGGGATGCATTCAACTTTTTTTGGACCTGTAAAGTACAGCATCTTGCCCGATATTCTTCCGCCAGAAAAAATTTTAAGTGGCAACGGGTATGTTGAAGCGGGGACTTTTCTTGCCATTATGTTAGGAAATTTCTGTGGAGCGCTGATGGTTCACTTGGAAATTTCCCCCTTTATTTTAAGTTTTCAATTGCTCATGGTGGCTCTTCTTGGATTACTTTTTAGTTTGTTGGTTCCTAAAATCCGTCGGATGGCGCCCCACCTTAAAATACAGTTTTCCTGGAGCGCTGAGGTTAAAAAGTTGTCTCGGTATGCGCGAAAAGAGGATCGGGTTTTTAGAGCTATTATTGGTATTTCCTGGTTCTGGCTTGTAGGGACCGTCCTTTTGTCCCAACTTCCTTCCTTCGCGAATGATGTGATTAGGGTTCAAGAAAACGTTTTTATTTTTCTTCTTCTTCTTTTTACGATTGGGCTTGGGATGGGATCCATTTTTTGTAGCTGGTTTTTTAAGAATGAGATTACGACAAAATATGTTCCTTTATTTGCTTTTCTGTTGGTGCCTCTGTTGTTTGATATCGCTAGCTTTGATTCTCCTTTGTCCTTAAAACCCGTCTCCCTTATTGAATTTTTAACCTCTTTTTCAGGGGTCAGGCTAATGGTAGATATTGTTGCTCTTTCCTTTTTGGGAGGTCTTTTTACTGTTCCCCTCTATGCTTTTATTCAAACCACTGTTCCTCCCAAGCAGCGATCTCAAATTATTTCTTATTGTAATATTATCAATGCAGGATTCATGGTTTTTGCCAGCTTTACCTCTTTTTGTTTGTTAAGTTTGGGGGTGTCAATTCCTGCACTTATTTTCTTAACGGCGTTGGGGCAAGGAATTATCACACTCTATTTGGTAAGAATTCTCCCTGAACCTGTGCTTAGGGATGTTCTTTATTGGCTTTTACGTTGCGTCTTTCGTTTTGAAGTGCGCGGACTCGAAAATTATAAAAAAGCAGGAAAAAGAGTTATTTTAATTGCGAATCATATGTCTTATCTGGATGCCTTGTTCATTGCCGTTGCGTTGCCCGAAAAGCCCATTTTCGCCATTAACCTTTTTACGGCTAAAAAATGGTGGGTGAGACCCTTTTTGGCTCTGGCTAAAGTTTTGCCAATTGACCCCCACTATCCTTATGCCTTGCGTGAGGTTATTGAAGAAGCCAAAAAAGGTCATAAAGTTTTGATTTTTCCCGAAGGACGGTTGACCCTGACAGGGAGCCTCATGAAGATTTACGAGGGGCCAGGAATGATTGCTGAAAAGGCAGCGGCTTCTCTTCTTCCCCTTCACATTGAAGGAACTCAATATACTTTCTTCTCTGTGCTTCAAGGACGCGTTCCTCGCAAATTCTTTCCTAAAGTGACGTTGACAATTTTTCCCGCTGAGACGCTTTCTATTGATTCAGCTCTGATGGGGAGAGCTCGTCGTCGAGCCTTAAGTGAACAGCTTTATACGATAATGGTAACGATGATGTTTGCCACCAGCTCCCTCAACAAGACTCTTTTTTCGGCCCTTCTTGAAAGTCGAAAATTGTACGGTGCGTGGACGCCTATTTTAGAAGACGTTAGCTATAAGGCACTCACTTATGGGAGTCTTTTCTTGAGAATTTTTATCCTCTCACGTGTGTTAGCTCGAAAAACAGCTGGGAAAGAAGCTGTAGGCCTTTTGTTACCCAATGTGCATGGCCTTGTTATTAGTTTTTGGGCTTTGCAAGCTATCAATCGGGTGCCTGCTCTTTTAAACTATTCGACTGGGATGTCAGCTCTTTTAATAGCCTGTCAGGTGGCAGAAATTAAGAACGTTATCACGTCTCGTCAATTTATTGAAAAAGGACGTCTTCAAGAAGCTATCGAGCTTTTAAAGCGTCATAGCATTCATATTCATTACCTTGAGGATGAAGTTAAAAAAGTTCATCTTATGGATAAGGTGTGTGGGTTTTATGGAATGGTTTTTCCCCAAAAGGCTTATAAAAATCCTCCTAACCCTTCTGAGGGATGTGTCATATTATTTACATCAGGTTCTGAGGGGATACCTAAAGGTGTGGTGTTAAGTCACCTCGCCCTTCAGGCGAATTGTTGCCAGCTCGCGTCTGTTGTTGATTTTAATTGCAATGACACGGTCTTAAATGTTCTTCCCCTCTTTCATGCTTTTGGCTTGACCGCAGGGATGCTTCTTCCTTTGTTATTCGGAATTCGAACTTTTCATTATATTTCACCCCTACACTATCGAGCTGTTGCTGAGCTTGTTTATGATAGGGGAGCTACAATTTTGTTTGGAACCGATACCTTTTTGAATGGGTATGGACGTGTCGCCCATGTTTACGACTTCCATACGCTCAGATACGTATTCGCAGGGGCAGAAAAACTGAAAGAAGAAACACAGCGTCTTTGGTTTGATAAGTTTGGTCTTCGCCTTTTTGAAGGATATGGAGCCACAGAAACAGGTCCCGTCCTTTGTGTAAATACTCCTCTGCATTATAAGGCAGGGACGGTGGGTCGTTTCTTACCTGGAATTTCCCAACGTCTTGAAACTGTTGAGGGATTTTCAGAGGGGCGTCATCTCTGGGTTCAAGGACCGAATGTTATGAAAGGGTATCTTTTAGCCGCAGCCCCAGGGAAACTCGTTCCTCCTGTTGAGGGATGGTATGATACAGGAGATATCGTTGATATCGATACGGAAGGGTATGTTCGCCTTTTAGGGCGAGCGAAACGGTTTGCTAAGGTGGGTGGAGAAATGATTTTTCTTACGGCTATTGAAGAGGCTGTAAGCTGTCTTTGGCCGGGATATAATCACGCAGTTATTGCTCGTCCTGATCCTAAGAGAGGAGAAAAGTTGATTTTATTTACGACTTATCTTTTGGCGGATAGAGCAGCTCTTCTGTCTTATTGGAGAGCTCAGGGATTGTCAGAATTATCACTCATAAGGAGTATACATATTCTTCCCTCACTCCCCCTCTTGGGCTCAGGAAAAGTAGATTACCGAGCTTTGGAAGGAGAGGGGATAGGCGACACTTAGAGGGTTGTTAAATCCTTATAGATGAGAGCGAGAGATTTTGAAAAAACGGCCCAATTGAGAAGCCACATGGACAACGCGAATAATATGATGAGGATAAGCGCAATTCCTGCGAGGATCGGGCTTATGAGATAGAGAACCCAGCCAAAAACACCTAAGATCACAATACCGATCACGCTTATGAGAAAAATACTCAGCCAAATTAAGAAGATTAATCCTAATAATCGCAAGACATTTCCTTGTAGAAGTTTCCAGCTTGTTTTGATGGGATTTTCTTGGTCGATAGCAATGAAAAGAAATGTGAGGCCAATGCGGAAAATCAAGTAAAATCCAAAAATTGCAAAGAAAGTGCCTAAGGCAATATTCAAGATTATGCTTTCAAAAGAATAATGGATTCCCACAGTAATGCCAACGACAACAAGGGCATAAAGCCCCGCCATAAGGCCAATGAGAATTGAATATAAAATCATTTTAAAAAAGCGTCGATTGAAGTGCAGATTTATCCATCGATCTCCTGCTTCATGAAGAACTGCATAGCGAAAGCCATTAATATAAAGGTTAAAAATGGCAATGATGTAGATGATATAATAGATAACGTTAGCCATACTAACTAAAAAAGGGACTTCTGTGATGTGCTCAATACTTGATGTTGGATTTATTAGGGCATAATCAGGAAGTATAGGGTGTCCTGTCAACAGATGCATGCTGACCATAAAAGCAAGGCCCAAGAGCCACAGAAAAAGAGGAGAAAAAGCAACTCTTCCCCACTTAATTTTGTGGTCGAGCACCTCTTTGAAGCTTTCTTTTAAAGTAGGTATAATTTTTATTTTCATTTTCTCTCTCTTGTAAAGTAGGAGTGTATATATAATAATATTAACTTTAATGTGCTTAATACTTTATTAAAATTTTGTCTCTTGACGAACTTTTCTAAAGAAGTATATTTTAGTCATGTTAACTCTTGCAACTTGGAATGTAAATTCTCTCCGCGTACGCCTTCCCCTATTGCTCGCATGGCTTAGTGAGGCGCGGCCTGATATTGTATTACTCCAAGAAACGAAGGTCATTGATGATCAGTTCCCCCGTGAAGAAATTGAAAACTTAAAATATAATATTACTTTTTATGGCCAAAAAACGTATAATGGTGTTGCCATATTATCTAAATTTCCGATTGAAGATATCACGCGAGGTCTCCCTGGTTTTCAAGATGATCAATCTCGCTACCTTGAAGTTGTGACCCACGGTATTCGAGTGGCTTCTGTTTATGTGCCGAACGGAATGGCTGTGGAGAGCGATAAATATATTTATAAAATAAATTTTTTAAGGCACCTCTATGCTCATGTGAAGACTCTTCTTACCTATGATGAAGCCTTGGTGCTAGGGGGAGACTTTAATATCGCTCCAACTGATCAAGATGTATATGATCCGCACAAATGGCATGAACAGATTTTGTGCAGCACAGCCGAGCGAGAACAGTATCGATCCCTGGTTTATTTAGGAATGACCGATGCTTTAAGAGCCAGTCATCCTCAGGAAGATGAACTTTATACATGGTGGGATTATCGGGCAGGGGCTTGGCAAAATAATTTTGGCCTTCGGATTGATCACTTTCTGCTGTCTCCTCAAGCTGCTGATCACCTTAGAGAAGCTTATATCGATAAAAAAACACGGGGTCTTGAAAAATCTTCAGATCATGCTCCTGTTTTCTGTCGGTTGGATCTGTGATTTTATTGATACAGCTGAACGATTTTAATAAGCTCTGATAAATTTCTTTTTGTAAATGGCTTTTGAAAAATACCCTGCACTCCCACATGCATAAGCTCCTCTCTATGATGTTGTTCAGTGCAAGACGTAATGGCAAAAATAGGGGTACTTAAGCAGAGCTCCTGACGTATGGACTGTATGGCTTGCGGTCCATTAAGGACGGGCATTTCCCAATCCATTGTGATAAAAAGAAAAGGGCGTTCTTTGCAAGCTTGTAGGGCTTGCTTACCATTTTCAGCCTCTACAATTTCATAATCATTCTCGAGAATTTTCCTGAGGCATTTTCGAATGAGAGCATTATCATCAACAACTAAAATAACGGGCTTGGAAAGGGTAATAGATAAGGATGAAGAGTTTAACTCCAAATCTGACTCAAATTTTTTGTCTAAGGGGCCTCCTGACGCTATGGTTGTAGAGTGATAAGAAAAAAAGAAAACCATTGTAAAAAAATAATAAAAAATTTTCATGTGAATTCCAAAAAAAATATTACCACGGTTACAGCGGTGATAATATAGGCTCTTCCTAGGTGAAACAAGAAATTTTAATAATGCTTTCAAAGCGTGTCTCCCTTTTTCCAATCGTTGTTAAGTGTGTGTTTAGGTGTTTGCAAAGTTCCTATTGCAATTGTTTAAATTATATTATAGATGCAAAAAATACTAATTCTAAATATTTTTTATTTTATTGTTAGTATTATGAAAAAATAATTTATTAAGTCATTTTAACTTCTCTTTTGTTTTCTACAGGTACATTTGATTTGGCAGGCTACGGGAAACCTTCTTTAGTTCTCATGAAACAATAAAAGGAAAGCGACCTCTCACAAGAAAAGACTAAGTGTTTTCTGAGGGAGCCAAAAACTTTTTTTGAAAAGTTGAAACCTTAGAGAGGCTGCACGTCTGCAGCCTCTTCTCTCCCAAAAGAATGAATAAGAAAAGAAAACAAATTACATATGGATATGTTAGGGGTTGTATTTTTTAAAATACTCCATATATTGACATTGAGTTTAAAACTCTTTTAAGGAAAGAAACCGTAGAGATCGTGTGCTCTGCGTAAGAAACTAAGATAGACTGTATGCCTTCTTCTTCTTACCCCAGCTCCTCATCCATATCTGAAGTGAACCTTTGAGTTGGGTGGAATTTTTACGCGTCTTGTTTCAAACTCACTTAGTTAACGCCTGATCAAAGGATATTGAGATGAAAAACGGCACTGTAAAATGGTTTAACCCTACAAAAGGCTACGGCTTTATTCAAATGGAAGACGGTACACGTGATGTATTCGTTCACATTACAGAGCTTGAACGCTCTGGAATTTCCAATTTAGCCGAAGGTCAAAAAGTCAGCTTCGAGTTGGCAAGCAATAAGGGAAAAACATCCGCAATCAATCTTAAGTTGCGGTAAATTTTAAGGCTTTTTTTTGAAGCTTTTTATGATTACCCTCAAATTTAGGAATATTCTTTTAGAATATCCTGATTTGAGGGTTTTTTTTTAGATTGAAACACATTACCTCTTTCCTTGTAACCGTAATTTCTGTACAAATATAAGAATAAATCTTAAATAGATGATTTTTAAGGAAAGCACTTATGCTTCGGCGAGGCTTCTGTCAAAAAAAATGTGAAAATGAGGGAACATTTAATCATCTGTCGATAAAAGCGCTTTTCTCCTTTTTTTCTTATGGTCAAAAACGAAAGTTATTTAAAACCTCCCCCATTTTTGCAGCTTTCTGCCGAAGTGACGTTAGTGAAATTTTTGCTGCAAAAGTGTCCTCTCTTTTACCCTTGCCCTTATTTGAATCTCGAGTACAAGCTGGTTTTCCCTCGCCTTGTGATGAGTTTTGTGAGGCAACCCTTGATTTGAATACCCATCTCATTCTCCATAAGGCGACAACTTTTTTTGTTGAAGTGACAGGAGACTCTATGAAAGACGTTGGTATTTTTCCTGGAGATTTACTTATCGTTGATCATTCTCTAACCCCTACGCGTGGGAAAATTGTGATTGCGCTTTTAAATGGTGCAATAAGGGTGAGGCGTTTTGAAACAACCAAGAATAGAATTCTTTTATGCTCAGAAGATGATGAAAATCCCGACATTATCGTCACAGAAGAAGATAGCTTTTCAACCTGGGGAGTCGTCACTAATGTGCTTCGTTCTTTGGTATAAGTAACTCTGTAGCCATCATACTGTGACTCAAAATTATTAGAAAATGTGAGTCACAATATGATTTAAAAAACTACGCTTTAATGCTCATCCAATTTATCCAATGCTCTTGTCGTATTAACTCATTGAGAATATAGGGATATGCGAAAGAACGGGGTCGTAAGACCCCCGTTCAGTGCTATTTTTTCCTGCTACTCCTTTTCAATCGTCAGACCGTGAATCGTTACTTCGGTTGAGGGAGTGTGTGTTTGATCGTTATAAAATACAAAGAAAGGTACGCTCTCTCCTTCGGGAACCTTCACTTCAACGGTACCCTGTTGAGGGCCTTTTCTAAGGGCAACTCTTGAGTCAGGTAACCAATAGTCTCGGTGTGTGCTGAGCAAACCAAGGACGATACCGTCTTCACTTGACGTAATGTTATAGCTGATCTTAAGACGGTCTCCCGGTGTGACAGGAATTCTCTCGCTTTCCAGCTGATACTTATGAAGTCCTTTGTTATCTGTTCTCACAGTCGTGATTCCATTCTCTTCAGTAACGACACTTTTAGACGGATTGTATGAGGCTTTTTTCAAGGGAACAGGCACAGGTGCAGGGACGTGCTGATAAGAAGAGGAAGGTTCCACATCAGCGACAGAAGAGCATGGAGCGCCGTGAGGCTTTTCAAATGAGGGGGGGAGGATATACATTTCTTCAAAGATAGAACTAAACGTCGAAAGTTTATCTTTTACCACCTCAGGAGAATAGTCATTGGTAGAGCCCAAGATCATCTGAGAGAGTGCCTGATCAGAAAGTTTAGATTTCAAAATTTCCCTGAACCTATCGCCCATTTGGGGAAGAAATATTTTATCAAAATAATTTCTATAATACGTGCTTTGCGCAAGTTGATAAATCTCATCAATGCTGCGATTCAACATGCTTGCCATGGATTCTTCAGCAGCAGGTATTCCATTCGGGAATAAGTACTCTATATACTGTTTGATGAGAGCGAGACGCGCATCAATCTGATCAGGGGCGAGCGTAAAAGCCACTGAGATGGTGTTAAGATGATCGTTAGCACCAAGATCAAAATCTTCGAGAAGACCCTTGTTCTGTTGAATGCTGAGTAGACGAGAAGCGAAATCGGGCTCTTTGAGTTTTAATGCAGCTCTCTGAACTTCAATTTTATAGGAATTTAATGCATATTTAGGATCGCCAATTAAAGTATTTAGTTGATCTAACCGTGATGTTTCCTCAGCTGTGCTTAGATCACTTGCAGCTAAAACTGATACGGCACGATCTTTTGTTAAAGTAGTGATTAATTTAGCAAACTTCCCCCTACTCCCCTTTTTAGTTTGCTCCCATGTATGAACAAAAGTATTAGGAGTAACATCATAAAAGTCTTCCAGTACTTTCAATCTTTCAGTAGAATAGTCTCGTGATTCGTACAATTCTTCCGTTGTATTGTAATATGAGTCAGGAATGCTAATGTCGATACCTACAGCCTCCTTTAAGAAAGATTCTACAAGCGTGTTACCTTTCTTTAGATCTTCATAAGAAAGGAATATTGCACCTTGACTAGCAAAAAGTTGTTTTGCCTCGTCATTTTGTTCTTTTTCAAATTTGATGAAATCATCAATTGATTTATGATCGCTAGATGGAAAATATGTCACTCCATTTCCACCTAAAATTGCAAGATAAGTAGCTAGTGAAGCAATACGGTCAGAAAAATCTCTGTCGCAATAAACAAACTTTACTGCAAAGTGTTCCCTTAATGATTTAAGAAAGAGCTCAAAGTTGTATTTTGGGTCTAAGCACATAAATGCAAACACTTCCGAGCTCAACAGAACACAGTTATAATCTCTTGCTTCTTCTTTTATTTTTCTTATATATTGAATAACTTTATCAAATTCGCCTCTCATAACTAATCCTGCAACCCCATGATGGTTTGTTTCTGGATACACAGAGTCTGCATACAATACTCCAAGTGCTTTTAGCGTTGATCTATTATTATCACACTCTACCTGGATTGCACTGGTTCCTGTTTTATGAGTCCCAACATGTAAATAAAGAATTTTTTTTGTTTCTTCACCATCATCTTCCAGAGCAGCAGATGGAACAACGCCCATTATAAAAATACTCGCTGATAGCAAAATAACTTGAAAAAATTTAAAGTATACCATAAACTCTCTTCCTTTTTGATTTTCTAACTTTTTCCATTTTTAAATATTAATTCCTAAGTTCCATCCACATTTGGTAAAATTGTAGGAAAATAATATAGATAGTGTTCGATCAACTACGAGGAGCACTATCCATGGACAAACATTACATTACTGAAGAAGCTTTTGAAAAGATTTTTATCTGGCTGAGGAGTCAAAAAATAGTTATTGCAAGAATCGTGAAAAAACAAAGACTTTTTTAGAAGCAGTCTATTTCATTATGAGAACAGGGCTCAATGGGCAGAACCTCCCAAATGTTATGGTGGATATAAGAGTGTCCATAGGTGGTTTATTTCCTGAGTCAAGAAAGGAATTTGGAATGAAATTCTTTCTTATTGTTCAAAAGATTATGATGGAGAATCCTTTGTGATTGACGGAAGCATTATACGTGCTCATGCATGTGTCAGTGGTTATCAAAAAGGACAACAAGCAGAGCAAGCTTTGGATCGAAGCAAAGGGGAGGATTTACTACAAAAATCCATGTTCTTGTTGATGCGCTAGGGCTTCCTATGAAGTTTATTTTAATGCCAGGGCAAAACAGTGAAATCAAGCAAGCTCCTGAACTCATTAAAGACCTTAAAGATGCTAATATTTTAGGAGATAAGGTTTTTGATAGCGATGAATTTATTGATCAAATACTTTCTCAAAATTGTACACCAATTATTCCCCCTCGAGAAAATAGAAAAATTAAGAAAGAGGTTGATTACCATTCAACGAAAATCATAGCGTTTCTTGTCCATACATGACAAAGGCGGGTTGGAGAAAGTGTTTCCACACCCAAAAGTGGACACAACCCAACCTTCTCTCAGATGTGGTCTATAAAAGAAGGAATTAAAAAATCCTCATATTTACCAAGCGGTCAATCCATGAACCTGTATCCATCTTTATCCATTCAGGACGTAAATCTTCTCCTTTGAGCAAGAGGTAAGAATCGGCATACCATTCATGTCCAGGAAAATTGTGGCCTAAGACAGCGGCGACCACTTGGGCTTCTTTCTTAAGCCCTACAGCTAAATAACATTCGACAAGTCGATGTAAAGCTTCGGGTACATGGGTTGTTCTTTGATAGGCATCAATGATCGTTTGAAAACGGTTAATGGCAGCAAGATACAATCCTTGGTTCATATAATATCGACCGACGCTCATTTCTTTGCCGGCCAAATGATCATACACAAGATCCATTTTAAGCTGAGAGTCCCGGCCGTATTTTGTGTCAGGAAATTTTTTAGCGACAACTTGTAAGGCGCTTAAGGCTTCATATGTATTTTTTTGGTCACGCGTAACGGCAAGGATACGATCGTAATAACAGAGAGCTTTTAAATAATGAGCATAATCAATGTGTTCATAGCCAGGATGGAGTTGAATGAAGGTGTCTAGTGTGACAATGCCTTTATCATAATCCCCATTTAAATAATTTGCATAAGCCGATATTAATTGCCCACGTGTTGCCCACTCTGAATAGGGATGCTGACGTTCAACCTCATCAAAGGATTCTGCAGCTTCCTTATAATTATTTTTTAAAAGGTCCTCATACCCTTTTAAATAAAGTTCAGTCGCAGGTTTTTCCACATAAGGTTTTTCTTTATCACCACAGGCAGTTATCAAAAGAAATGATAAGATTCCTCCAATGTTTAAAAGGTGTTTTTGCATTCTACTCATCCTTTGCAATCTTCATCCTTTGCTTATAAAGTTTTTACGTCCTCACAGCAATGGGGGAGTTTTCTGTCAAGCTAGAAATCTCACCATCTATCCGTTTCCTCTGGGTGTTATCCTTGCGCAATAAATGCTTTGTTTTCTTATAGAAAACAGTGTCATTTATTGACACGAGGATCTTTTGGGTCTTAGTCCGAGATCTAAGGACAGGTGAATATTTGAAAACTGATGGATGGTAAGAGTGAGAAACAAGATTTTTTACAAATAGAAATAAAATATCGACGTAAGCCCACAGTTTTTTACGAAATTTTAATATAAACTTGTTCTTGAAAAAAATTGTTTTATGATGTGGTATATTTAAAGTTCCTATCTGGCAATGCAAGAAATGCGTTGGTTCATCATATTTTTATAAAGAAGTATAAAAAATATTTTCAAAAAAACTGAAAGAAGAACAAGATGAAAAGCAACATAGATTCAATAAAAAAACCTCTTTATTTTAGAATACTTCCTGCAACAGTTGTGGGAAATGCATTAGAGTTTTTTGATTTTACAATCTATGCGATTTTCGCTGCAACGATTGGAAAAATATTTTTTCCTCTTGAAAGTTCAACAGCGTCTTTAATGGCGAGCTGGGGAACGTTTGCCGTTGGATTTATTATGCGTCCCTTAGGGGCTATTATTTTTGGGTACCTCGGAGATAAATATGGGCGTAAGTTTTCTCTTAGCGGTACAGTCCTTTTAACTGGGTTTCCCACGCTGTGTATTGGTCTTTTGCCTGGATATGAAGAAATTGGAATTTTGGCTCCTATGATTCTTATTTTATGCCGTCTTCTTCAAGGGCTCTGCACGGGAGGAGAATATAATGGGGCGGCTATTTTTGCTCTTGAACACTTTGGAAAATTAAAACCTGGGACAATTGGAGGAATCATTACATCCTCTTGTGTGATTGGGGCTCTTTTAGCCACTTTCTCTGGTTTTTTAATTTCAAATTATGGAGAGGAGTGGATGTGGAGGCTTCCCTTCATTTTTGGAGCCTTTATTAGCTTTATTGGGTTTATTATCCGTTATTTCATCAATGAAACCCCTGAATTTTCTGCTTTAAAACAAACACATAAAAGTTTTTCACTGCGCTTTAGCACCCTTTACAATTCTTACCTATCAAGCTCTCTTCTTTCGTTCCTGGTGGGGTCTTTAAATGGAGCGTTGTCGTATACATTATTTGGATTTCTTAATCTTTATATGGCGAAATATTTAGGATTAGAAGCGGCATTGGCGATGAAATATAATCTTGTTGGTTTGTCATTTTTTATGTTCTTTTGTCCGCTTGCTGGCTATGGCCTTGACCGATGGGGAGGAGAAAAGGCTATGCAAATTGCGTCGTGCGCTGTTTTAGGAGGAGCCATACCGGTTTTTTTCCTTTTGCAAACGCTCAACCCAGTTTTTATCTTGCTCGGTCAAGCTTTGCTTGGAATATTGACAGCAGGAATAGCGGGAGCTGGGCATGGATTTATGCAAAAGCTTTTTCCCACTCATGTGAGATATCGAGGGATTTCTGTTAACTTTTGTCTTGGTATGGCGTTATGTGGAGGGACAGCCCCCATGCTTTTGACCTACCTTATCGAAGTTCATCATTTCAACCTTTATGTGCCAGCCCTCTATTTAATGTGTGTGTCTTTTGTCTTTCTCATGGTTCTCATGACTTTTTCAAGAAAATTGTATGGCGAACAGCTGACCCGGGGGTCTGGTGCTTCCTATGAATCACTTTAGAAAAGAGGACAATTTTATGAAAAGTGATAACGGAGCGGAAGATAAAACCGAATCTTTAAGAACTGCCTCCGAGGAATTTGAAAAAATTGGAATTTCTTATTTTAGCTATGGTTTAGTAAGCCGAGGAGAGGTTGTTACAAGTATTTTTTCAAATGAAGAATGGGGAAGGCGTTATAGGAAAAACCATTATGAAAAAATGGATCCCCTTGTTTTGGGAGTGGTTTATTCAAGTTTTCCTTTAATTATTTGGGATGCTTTGCATGCTTGTGGAAAAGAAAAAAAGTTAATGATGGAAAGATATGAAATTTGCGATGTTAAATCTGGATTGACACTTGGCATCAAAAATAGAGAAAGCACTGAAGTTTTGGCTGTAGGATCAACACGTTCTCCTCAAGAATTCTACAATTTATTAAGCGACGAAGGATTCTTAAAAAAAGTTTATACGATTATCAGAAAATTTTATGTTGTTCATACCGAAATCTCACCCTGCCTCCCTTCTGGTGAAACAAAGTAACCCACGAGAAATTGTTTTTGTTAAGTAGGTTTTTTTGGAAATATATACTCGTCGGACGTGAAGATACATTATCTTAATTTTCCCCGGACACGAGTGCGCCTGCGCAGGAATGACACCCGCCGGTAGGAAACACGGTATCTTCAAGTTCAGTAGGTATAGCATTTTCAGTAGGAAAAATTTTTATTTATTCCTTCTTGGGTATTTTTGCCGTCTTATGGTATAAAAAAGGAATAATAATTCAGAGACTCAGGTAAAGGGAGAAACTGCATGTGTGCCCAAAAATTTTTTTTCTATTTTTTGCTTTTTTGTTCAGTCGCTTTTCCTAGAGGGGGTGGCGCTGATCCCGTTATTTGTGATCCTATGCAACCGATTAGGGCCGTTCTACAAGTCGCTATTGATAATGACGTTCTTGCAGAGCTGCAAGATTTGGGTGTTAATGAGCTATCAATTACGCCAGGTACATATAACTCTTGGACCGAAACATTTCCTGCAAAAAACGGAGCGAGCGTTACAATCGTTGATTATGGAGATCCCTTAACGATTGATATGCAAGAGGGCTTATTGGTAACCTATAAAACATGTGAAAATGATATTGTTTATGCGTTTTGTCAAATCCCTGAGCAAGATTTAAAAGGGCAATATCCAGAGACAGTCAGGCTCCATCTTAATCCAGCTTTCAAAAAATGTCGGATTGAAGTTTTAAGCACCCAGTGTTTTTGAATTTCGTTAAGGGTAAATGCCCTTTAACACTAAGGTTAAAACTTTTTTTTCTGGAAGGGTTTGTAAGGGTATTACGAATAAATATTTTTTTCGACTTAAATAGAAATAATACCATTTGCAAAAAATAATTAAGTAAAAGTATAATTCTGAATTTGCTTTCCTCCGCTCGCAATGACGATTTTTATGTTGAAAAAACAATAGGTTCGTCATTGCGCGGAGGGACAAAGTCCCGACAAAGCAATCCAGAAATGTAAATTTAAATGACGGTATTGGTAGAACTTTTAACTTTTTTTTCATGCTCTCTCTTTAGAGTGAAGAAGGGAGAGGTGTTATGAATACTATTCTTCATTTCAAAATCAAGGGAATGCATTGTGTAAGCTGTGCAATACAGGTTGAGCGAGCGATTGCTTCTGTGGAAAATGTAAAAAAAGCTCAGGTTAATTTCGTGAGCGAAAAAGCAAATGTTGAAGTTGATTTCTCCAACCCTTCTCTCATTAAGGCTATTGTCAAAGCCATTCAAGGGGAAGGATATGAGGCCAGTCTGATTCACCAGAAAAATTTACCTCATGAGCCTCTGGTGAAAGGGCCTCATCTGTTCCATCTACGGCCTAAGTATATAGATTTGGGCATTGCAATCCTTTTTACCCTTCCTCTTTTAGCGCATATGGGAGGCTTTCCTGTTTCTCCCTATGTCCAGCTTGTGTGCGCCAGTGTGGTTCAGTTTTGGTCTGGACGACACTTTTATCAGGCCGCTTGGAATTCGGTGAAGCGTTTGACCAGTAATATGGATCTTCTTGTGGTTCTTGGAACCTCCGCAGCTTATGGGTATAGCTTTGTCGGCGTATTCCTTCATTTTCCTGATTTGTATTTTGAAGCGGGAGCCGTTGTGATGACACTTGTCCTTTTAGGACGATGCCTTGAAGATCGTGCGAAACGATCAGCCAATGCCGCTGTAAGATCTTTGATGAAGCTCACCCCTCCCACGGCTCTTGTTGAGAAAAATGGCATTTATGTGGAATCTCTAAGTGATGACGTTAAAAAAGGGGATCACCTGATGGTTAGGTCTTGGCAACGTATTCCCGTAGATGGGTTCGTTTTCCGCGGAACGAGTGAAGTGGATGAATCAATGATTACTGGTGAAAGTGTTCCTGTTTTGAAGGCGGAGGGAGATAAAGTCATTGGAGGAGCGAGAAATACCTCTGGGGTTCTTTACCTTGAGGCAACCACCCTTGGTAATCAATCGACTCTTTCTCGTCTGATTCGCTTGGTTGAAGAAGCGCAGTCTTCCCGCCCGCCTATTCAAAAACTCGTTGATCAAGTCTCTGCCATCTTTGTGCCCGCTGTTCTTTTGATGAGTCTCGTAACCTTTGGGGGATGGCTTGTTGTCGATTCATCCTTTCAACACGCTTTTCTGTCAGCCATTTCTGTTCTGGTTGTTGCTTGCCCCTGTGCCTTGGGATTAGCGACACCGACGGCCATCGTTGTGGCGATGGGAGCGGCGGCTCGGAAGGGCATTTTAATGAAAGACCTTGAGAGCCTTGAAGCTCTGCGGAAAGTTGATGTGATTGTTTTTGATAAAACAGGAACCCTTACCAAGGGTGAGTTTAGCCTGACGATTGCAAAATCACTCTCTGGGCTTTCGCAGGATCAATTGATTCTCACTGCAGCGTCTTTGCAAAAAGGAAGTGAGCATCCCGTTGCGAAAGCCTTCTTAAAGGGTGTTAAGGGGAGAAAATTACTCGACGTTGTCGATTTTTTATCCTTTCCCGGAAAAGGAGTCCAGGGACAAGTGAATGGAACATTTTATTTTTTAGGATCAAAAGGGTTTATGGAAGAACAAGGAATTGACGTTCCTGCCTCTCGTCAAGTTGAACAAACGGTGATTTATTTGGCAGAAAAGGGAGGTCTTCTTGGCGTTTTTTACTTGGTGGATATACCCCGCAAGCGGGCTCCTGAAGCGCTTCAAGCGCTCAAGGCGATGGGTTTAAAAACGGTTATGTTGACAGGGGATAGAAAAGAAACAGCTCAAATGATTGGGGAAAAAGTGGGAATTGATGATGTGATGGCCCAGCTTCAGCCAAAAGATAAAGTGAACTATATTAAAGCGCAAGAGCAGCATCATCACTTAGTGGCTATGGTGGGAGATGGTGTGAACGATGGTCCTGCTTTAGCCGCTGCAACGGTTGGATTTGCGATGGGATCGGGAACAGATGTGGCGATGGATGCTGCCTCCATCACCTTGATGCGTCCTGCCCTTGAGTTGATTCCGCAGGCTTTCCTTCTTTCCAAAAAAACCTTTCGTATTATCCAAGAAAATCTTTTCTGGGCGTTTATCTTTAATATTGTTGGAATTGGCTATGCTGCCTTTGGCTACCTTAGTCCGGAAATTGCGGGCGGTGCGATGGCCGCCAGCAGTATCATAGTTGTGATGAATTCCCTGCGATTAAAAAAAGGATGATATAAGTTTTTAGACCTCACATCGCAAAATATTGTTTTAAGGAAGCTTACTTTTTATAAGATACTCAATAAGGGTTTCTATTTTAGTGAGATCTGCATCCACTTTAAAATGTTTGATCCGTGAGGTTTCTCCGCGGATTAACACAATTTGCGATTTAGAAAGATGAAAGGTTTTGCTCAAAAGCTTGATTAAGGCTTCATTGGCTTTGCCGTTTTCAGGAACAGCCGTCACTTTCACGCGGAGAACTTTTTTGCCTTCAGCATTTAAGGCCCAACCTTCAACCTTATTGGCGGAGGCTTTCGGGGTGAGATGGACAATTAAGAGCATAAATTCCGGATTCTGGTCAGTGACTTGGCCTCCTTGTCTTGTTTTCTTGCGTTTTTTGTTTGCGAGATCTTTCTTATTCATTTTTTCCATACTCAAGAATATCGCCAGGTTGACAGTCTAAGGCTTTGCAAATGGCTTCTAATGTTGAAAAGCGAATGGCCTTGGCTTTGCCGGTTTTTAAGATGGATAGATTTTGAATCGAAATTCCAACGTGTTCGGCGAGATCTTGGAGCTTTATCTTCCGCTTTGCCATCATCACATCAAGATTAACAATAATTCCCATTGTATGGCTCCTTAAATCGTTAGGTCTTGATCTTTTTGCAGCTTATAGCCTTCCGCCATAATCCAAGAAATAACAATCACAAGCATTCCCCAAAACAAAACCTCAAGATTTGGTGTGCCAAAATTAAGAGAAATATAGCGATGGCCTGGAGGGTTAGAAAGCGTCGCCATCAGAATCGTGAGCATATCACTCATGGGTTTGACGAGCAAACCATCAAGAAAACATAACCATCCAAGATATTTATATTTCTGAACGTTTTCGGATGAAAAGATATGCCCCTTTCGATAGTTTTGAAAAAGATGTTTCAGAATGAGAAGACCGAGGAAGAAAGGGGCCACTCCAAGAACGGCTCCTAAAAAGCCAATGCTCCAGCTTAAAGGCGTAAAGGTAAGGTTGATAAAACTCACCAGGCCTTCAGGCGTTTCAATGGGTTTTAAAATAAAGCCCTTCTCAACTAAATCTTTCACAGGCGCCCATTGAATCAATGTAAATTGAACGATGAGACATAAAGGTATTGTTAACAGCAGGGCATTAAAAATCCAGATGAGATAGGAGCTGACTTTTTGAATTTGTTGCATAGTATTCCTCATAGCGGGTTATGAAGAGCAGGATAAGGGGGATTTTTATGTTTAGCAACAATTTTTTATCGATATTCGATAAAATTTATCCAGTTTTGGAAGTAGAAGCACTTTCTTCAACACGCCTGTGTCATGCTTGGGCTAGAAGTCCTTGATTTTCAATGAAAATCAACCGCTTCTAGACCGGGGAGGACGCTCGTCGGTTTGAAATAGGGTATCTTCAAGTTCAACGGGTATAGAGAGAATGAGATTCCTTAAATTTGCAGTTTTCAAGTCGGTGCTTTCGTTGTAAGAATGAGAGCAAATAAATAGGTGAGACACAAAGCGTGGATCTTTCTTCAAGCCAGCTGATGAATACGCCGCTAAATGGGAGCTTAGCAGACTATTTTAATATTCTGGTCTTTATGGCTATTGCTTTTGGTTTGTCTATCTTTTTAGTCCTTTTATCTTTTTTGCGCGGGTCACGACGTCCAGATGCGGCAAAGTTGTCTCCTTATGAATGTGGGTTTGAGACTTTTAGTGATGCGCGGATGAAGTTTGACGTGCGATTTTATCTTGTTGCCATTCTGTTCATCATTTTTGATCTTGAAATTGCCTTTCTTTTTCCGTGGGCCATTAGTTTGAAAGACATAGGGCTCTATGGATTTTTTTCCATGATGCTTTTTTTAGCTATTTTAGCCGTTGGGTTTATTTATGAATGGCGCAAAGGAGCTTTGGAATGGGAGTAAAAAAATTAACTTTACCAGCAGAAGCTTTAAAAGCAGGTTATGGCTTGCAAGCGATTCCCGAAGGAATAGATCCAGATGTGCTTTTAGAAACGCTTAGCCAAGAGGTAAGTCAAAAAGGTTTTATCGTCACCCAGCTTGATAAAGTGGCCGCTTGGGCGCAGTCAGGATCTATATGGCCGATGACTTTTGGTCTGGCCTGTTGTGCTGTGGAAATGATGCAAACGGCTGCTTCTCGTTATGATTTGGATCGGTTTGGTGTCGTTTTTCGACCCAGTCCACGTCAGGCAGATCTGATGATTGTGGCAGGAACGTTAACGAATAAAATGGCACCGGCTTTGCGAAAAGTTTACGATCAAATGGCAGAGCCTCGCTATGTTATCTCTATGGGATCTTGTGCAAATGGGGGAGGATACTATCACTATTCTTATTCTGTGACACGGGGCTGTGATCGAATTGTCCCTGTGGATGTTTATGTGCCCGGATGTCCTCCCACAGCCGAAGCCCTTCTCTATGGAATTTTGCAATTACAGCGTAAGATTCAACGCGAAAAACATTTTTCACGGTGTTAGGAATGGGGATCTCTCGAAAGCTTGAAGACTTAGGGCGTTTGATCGCCGAGGAAATTGGCACAGATACGCTGGCATGGTCGGTTGAGTATGATGAACTGATGTTTATTGTAGAAAGACCCTCGATTGTTCGCGTGTTGACCTACTTAAGAGATTCCAAAGGTCTTCAATTTGCTCAGCTCATGGATATTTGTGGCGTGGATTATTTGGGACGTGAGCTTCGGTTTGATGTGGTGTATAATCTCTTAAGCTTGGTTCACAATCAGCGTCTTCGACTGAAAGTTCAGGTAGAGGAAGGAATGCCTGTTCCTTCTGTTGTTTCGGTTTACAGTAGTGCAAATTGGTGGGAGCGTGAGGTCTTTGACCTTTATGGGATTCCTTTTGAGGATCATCCAGACTTAAGACGCATTTTGACCGATTATGGATTTGAAGGGCATCCTTTACGAAAGGATTTTCCTCTGACGGGTTATGTAGAAGTGCGTTATGATGAAGAACAAAAACGTGTTGTGTATGAGCCTGTCAAGTTGCCTCAAGCCTTTCGAAACTTTGATTTTGAAAGCCCCTGGGAAGGGATGGATTTTGCGGCGCAAACTCTAAAATCAAAGCAACCTCTCCCAGAGGTAAGCTCATGACAGAGGCCTTACAGAAGAATGAGGCGAATAAGCAAAGTTTTACGCTAAACTTTGGCCCTCAGCATCCAGCTGCTCATGGGGTTTTACGTCTGATTCTCGACATGGATGGGGAAATTGTAGAGCGTGCCGATCCCCATATTGGGCTGCTGCACCGAGGGACGGAAAAGCTGATTGAATATAAAACCTACCTTCAGGCTATTCCTTACTTTGATCGGCTAGATTATGTGTCGCCGATGGCGCAAGAACATGCTTTTGCTTTAGCGGTTGAGAAATTATTAGGTCTTGAAATTCCGTTAAGAGCCAAATATATCCGTGTGTTATTTTGTGAGATTACCCGTATTTTAAATCATATTCTCAACATTACGACCATGGCTATTGATGTAGGAGCTATGACACCTTTGCTATGGGGATTTGAGGAACGAGAAATTCTCATGGGCTTTTATGAGCGCGTTTCGGGTGCACGCATGCACGCAAACTATTTTCGCCCTGGAGGGGTGCACAAAGATCTTCCGCCAGGACTTGCCGAAGATATCATGGCTTTTGTGGAGCGGTTTCCTCACGTGATTGATGATATTGAAACACTTTTGACGGAAAACCGTATTTTTAAGCAGAGAACAGTCAATATTGGTGTGGTCAATGCGGAGCAAGCGTTAGATTGGGGCTTTAGCGGGCCTATGTTGCGTGCGTCGAATGTTGCTTGGGATTTGCGTCGCAATCAGCCCTATGAAGTCTATGACCAAATGGACTTTTTTATCCCCGTCGGAAAAAATGGGGATTGTTATGATCGCTATTTGGTGCGGATGGAAGAAATGCGTCAGAGTGTTCGCATTATGAAGCAGTGCTTAGAACAAATGCCGGAAGGGCTTATTAAAGTCGAAAATTACAAAATTACGCCGCCGCCTCGTGCAGAGATGAAGACATCTATGGAAGCCTTAATTCATCATTTCAAACTCTATACAGAGGGATATCACGTCCCCAAAGGGGAGACCTATACGGTTGTTGAGGCGCCAAAGGGAGAATTTGGGGTATACTTGGTGTCAGATGGAAGTAATCAGCCCTATCGCTGTAAAATCAGGGCGCCGAGCTTTGCTTTTCTCCAAGCCTTAGATTTCATGGCAAAAGGTCATATGTTAGCTGATATTCCAAGTATTATTGGATCGTTGGATATTGTGTTTGGGGAGATTGATCGGTGAAAAAAAGTGCGCCCAAAAAAGACAGGTCCGCAAGCTCTTCTTCCATAGAAGATCTTAAGACGTTTTCTTTTTCTAAAGAGAATGAAGAACGTGTGGAAGAAATTATCAAACGTTATCCTAAAGGACGACAAGCCAGTGCTATTTTACCTCTGTTTGATCTTGCGCAACGGCAATGTGGGGGGTGGTTACCAAAAAGCGCTATTGAAAAAATTACCGAGAGACTAGGGGTTTCACTCATTAGAGGCTACGAAGTGGCTACCTTTTATACAATGTTTAATTTAAATCCTGTGGGTCGATACCATCTTCAAATTTGTGGGACGACGCCTTGTATGCTGCGAGGGAGCGAAGACTTAAAACGGGTCTGTCAGCGTCACCTTGGGATTGAGTGTAAAGAAACGACAGAAGACGGGCTTTTTACCCTGAGTGAAGTTGAATGTATTGGGGCTTGTGTGAACGCGCCTGCTATTCAAATAAATGATGATTATTATGAAGATTTAACGGAAGAAAGCTTCCTAAAGCTGCTGAAAGATTTGGAAGCGGGTCTTGAGGTAAAGCCCGGATCTGTCTTGGGACGGCAAGGATCGGCTCCTTTGGAAAAGGAGTCACCATGTTAAGTCAAAAAGATGCTATTTTTACCAATCTATATGGCAGGCAAGAGTGGCGTTTGCCGGGGGCAAAGAAGCGAGGAGATTGGGATCGCACGCAAGCAGCCTTTGCGCAAGGTCAAGAATGGGTTATTCAAGAAATTATGGCTTCGGGTCTTAGGGGGCGTGGAGGCGCAGGGTTTCCAACGGGACGTAAATGGTCCTTTATGGCCAAAGATGATGGCATAACGCCCCGTTATCTTATTATTAATGCCGATGAGAGTGAGCCTGGGACGTGCAAAGATCGCGACATCTTACGATATGAACCCCATAAGCTTATAGAAGGGGCGCTGCTTGCGGGGTTTGCCATAGGGGCGCATACGGGTTACATCTATATCCGTGGGGAGTTTTATCGAGAAGCAGAACACCTTGAAATTGCTATTAGAGAAGCCTACGAGGCAGGTCTTTTAGGAAAAAATGCTGCAAGCTCTGGCTGGGATTTTGATCTTTACGTTCATCGTGGGGCAGGGGCTTATATCTGTGGCGAAGAAACAGCGCTTTTAGAAAGTTTAGAAGGTAGAAAGGGCATGCCCCGTCTTAAGCCTCCCTTTCCAGCCCTTGTTGGGCTTTATGGATGTCCCACCATTGTTAACAATGTAGAAACCATTGCTGTCGTCCCCACAATTCTGCGACGAGGGGCTTCCTGGTTTGCTAGTCTTGGAACACCTAATAATACAGGTACAAAAATATTTTGTCTTTCTGGGCACGTTAATACACCTTGTAATGTAGAAGAGGTCATGGGAATTCCTCTTAAAGAACTGATTGAAAAATATGGTGGTGGCGTACGTGGAGGATGGGATAATCTTTTGGCCGTGATTCCGGGTGGATCTTCCGTTCCTCTTTTGCCAAAGGATATTTGTGAGATGGTTTTGATGGACTTTACGTCACTGGCCAATGTCAAAAGTGGATTAGGGACAGCTGGCGTCATTGTGATGGACAAATCAACGGATATTGTGCGAGCCATTGCGCGTCTTTCCAAATTTTATATGCATGAAAGTTGTGGCCAATGTACTCCTTGTCGAGAAGGGACGGGATGGGTATGGCGTATGCTCGTTCGTTTGGCCGATGGATTGGGGACGATTAAGGATATTGATCGATTGGAAGAGGTAACATACCAAATTGAAGGACACACCATTTGTGCTCTTGGCGAGGCGGCTGCCTGGCCAGTGCAAGGGCTCGTTCGTCATTTTCGTCCTGAACTTGAGCGTCGGCTTGGCGTTCAGTAAGTCGCTTGGAGAGCAAAGATGCCAAAGCTTTTGATTGATGGTAAGGAAATTGAAGTTTCTGAGGACGTGACTGTGCTTCAAGCCGCAGAGATGTTGGGCATTGAAATTCCTGTTTTTTGTTATCATCCCAAGCTTTCCATAGCGGGCAATTGCCGTATGTGTCTTGTTGAAATGGAAAAATCACCAAAGCCTATCGCAAGTTGCGCCATGCCTGTTTGTGAGGGAATGGTAATTCATACGCAAACGCCCATGGTCAAAAAAGCCCGTCAGGGAGTTTTAGAGTTCTTGCTCATTAATCATCCCTTAGATTGTCCGATTTGCGATCAAGGAGGAGAATGTGATCTTCAAGACATTACGGTGGCTTATGGTGGAGATTCGAGTCGCTTTGGGTTGAATAAACGAGCGGTTCCCGATAAAGATTTTGGTCCGCTGATTGAAACGGCAATGAATCGCTGCATTCATTGTACACGTTGTATCCGTTTTGCGACCGAAATAGCGGGAGTTCCCGAGTTGGGGGCGACGGGACGGGGTGAGGAGATGGAAATCGGGACATATATTCAAAAAGCCATCACGTCCGAACTTTCTGGAAACATGATTGATATTTGTCCTGTAGGAGCCTTAACTTCAAAACCTTATAATTTTCAAGGAAGGTCATGGGAGCTGTCTCATACGCCCTCCATTGATGTGCTGGATGCGGTAGGAAGTGCAATTCGCATTGATACGCGAGGACGAGAAGTAATGCGTATTCTCCCGCGCCAAAATGATAATGTGAATGAAGATTGGATTTCAGATAAGACTCGCTTTGCTTGTGATGGCTTGAAATATCAACGGCTTGATCGTCCTTATGTTCGTGGAAAAGATGGTCGACTTCACGCCGTAAGTTGGCATGAAGCTTTTGACGTGATTGCCGATCGTCTTCAACACGTTCCCGGGGATCATATTGCCGCCATCGCCGGAGATATGATGGATGCAGAGGCCATGGTTGCTCTAAAGGATTTGATGATGGCCCTGGGATCTCCTCATATGGACTGTCGTCAAGAGGGCGTGAGAACCGGGGTGGGTCCTCGCTGTAGCTACCTTTTTAATACGACGATTGCGGGGATTGAGCGAGCCGATTTTTGTCTTTTAATTGGGACGAGCCCTCGTTGGGAGGCGCCCTTGATCAATGCACGAATTCGAAAAAATTACCTTTTTACAGGTCTTCCCGTGGCCCTTATCGGTCACTTCCATGAGCAAGGGTATCCTTTGGATCATCTGGGTAATGATCCTTTTCTTCTTGAAAGAATCATGAAAGGAAAACACCCTATTTGTGCGGCGTTAAAGGCTGCTAAAAATCCGATGATGATTGTGGGACAGGGAGCTTTAAGGCGAGAAGATGGAAATATTATTCTTAGTCTTGCACGCCACATCGCGGATAAATATGAGTTTGTCCATAAAACAAAATCTCACAGTTTCGAGTATTGGAATGGTTTTAACGTCTTGCAGACGGTGGCAAGTCGTGTGGGAGGACTTGATTTAGGGTTTCTTCCTGGCCCTAATGGCTATGCTGTGGGAGAAATAATCCAAGCCATACGGCGTAAAAAAATTGAAGTTCTTTATCTTTTGGGAACGGATGAAATTGAGATGAAGCTCCTCAAATCAGCTTTTGTTATTTATCAAGGTCATCATGGGGATCGAGGGGCAGCTATTGCAGATGTTGTTTTACCGGGGGCCGCTTATACTGAAAAGGATGGGACGTATGTTAATACGGAAGGGCGGATTCAACGGGGTTTAAAGGCGGTGTCACCTCCTGGTGAAGCTAAGGAAGATTGGAAAATCATTAAAGCTCTTTCCGAAAGGCTTGGTTTTGAGTTTTCCTACAATACACTTGATGAAATACGTGAACGACTTGTTGAAATTAACCCTCTTTTTGATGAGATTGACTGTGTTCAACGAACACAGTGGAGAGAGTTTGGTCAAGAGGGAGTGCTTTGTTCAGATCCATTTAGGCCGACGATTAAAAATTTTTATATGACTGATTCTATTTCTCGTCACTCTGTTACGATGGCAAGGTGTACTCAAGAAATTTTAGCTGATAAACAAAGGGTTAGTTCCTATGATTAAGGCTGAATATTTTTGGAGTGAAGGTTTCTTTCCTGTTCTGTCTTTGGTCGGTTCTATTTTTCTCATCATCATTCCGTTGATCTTGGCAGTGGCGTATTTGACATACGTTGAAAGAAAAGTCATTGCTGCGATGCAACTTCGGGTCGGCCCCAATGTCGTGGGATGGTTTGGTCTTTTACAGCCCTTTGCCGATGGATTAAAATTACTCCATAAAGAAACAATTATTCCAACGCGCTCTAACCCTCTGGCTTTTCTGATTGCACCCGTTCTCACGTTTGGCCTCAGCCTTTCGGCTTGGGCCGTCATTCCCTTTGGACCCGAGGGGGCGATTAGCAATATTAATGTAGGTATTCTCTACCTTTTTGCCATTTCATCCTTGGGCGTTTATGGAATTATTATTGCGGGATGGGCGAGTAATTCTAAATATGCCCTTTTAGGGGCCTTAAGATCAGCGGCGCAGATGATATCCTATGAAGTTTCTATTGGTCTTGTTATTATTGCCGTGCTTCTTTCTGTTGGGTCTTTAAATTTATCTCAGATTGTCGAAGCTCAAAAAAATATTTGGTTTATTATTCCTCACTTGCCCATGGCGGTGATTTTTATGATATCGGCCTTAGCTGAAACAAACCGTGCTCCCTTTGATTTGCCGGAAGCAGAAGCTGAACTTGTCTCTGGCTATAATGTTGAATACTCTTCGATGTCCTTTGCTCTTTTTTTCTTAGGCGAATATGCCAATATGATTTTGATGAGTGCAATGGGGAGCCTTCTTTTTCTTGGAGGATGGCTTCCGCCTTTTCATATGGCTCCCTTCACCTGGGTACCCGGAATTGTGTGGTTTGCCTTAAAAATTTCTTTGTTTCTTTTCGTTTTTTTATGGGTGCGAGCGACTTTTCCGCGATATAGATACGATCAATTGATGCGTTTAGGGTGGAAGGTTTTCTTGCCCTTTTCCTTTGCTTGGGTGGTTCTTACGGCAAGCTTTTTATTAACTTTCAACATCTTGCCAGGGTAATAAGGGTATGAATAGGCTCACAGGCTCTTTTTTAAGAATTCTAAAAAGTTTTTCCTTGGCAGACCTTTGGGTGGGAATGTTTCTTACGCTTAAGTATATGTTTTTAAAAAAGAAAGTAACGATTGCGTATCCTTTTGAAAAGGGACCTCTCTCTCCTCGTTTTCGCGGAGAGCATGCGTTGAGACGTTATGCGAATGGAGAAGAAAGATGTATTGCTTGCAAACTATGTGAAGCTATTTGCCCCGCTCAAGCCATTACGATTGAAGCAGAGGAACGGGCAGATGGGAGTCGTCGGACAACACGATACGATATTGATATGACGAAATGTATTTATTGTGGTCTCTGTGAAGAGGCCTGCCCTGTGGATGCCATTGTCGAAGGTCCTAATTTCGAATTTTCAACTGAAACAAGGGAAGAACTTTTCTATGACAAGGATAAACTTCTTTCAAATGGGGATCGATGGGAGGTTGAAATTGCGGCTCGCCTTGAGCGTGAGGCGCACCATCAATAGGAGAGAAAAATGATCAATGCTTCAGCTGTTTTATTTTATATATTCTCTGGCGTTCTTTTAAGCGCAGCCATGATGGTTGTAACGGTACGCAACACAGTTTATGGAGTTTTGTTTCTTATTTTGGCTTTTTTTAATGCGGCCGGCCTTTTTATTTTAGTGCATGCTGAATTTTTAGCTCTCATGTTGGTCGTTGTTTACGTTGGGGCCGTAGCGGTTCTTTTTCTCTTTGTTGTGATGATGCTGAATGTCGAATTATCCCATTTTCGTGAAACGGTGAAGAGTTATTCCCTTATTGGGAGTTTTGTGGGAGGAATTCTAGCCGTTGAACTTATACTCGTCATGGTGACATGGAATACGTCAACAGAAGCCTTTAATTTAACCTCAGCTCCTTCTGCTTTTTATGGTAATGTGTCAAATACCAAAGCTTTAGGATATCTGCTTTATACACACTATGCTCTTATTTTCCAGGGAGCGGGCCTTATTCTTCTGATCGCTATGATGGGAGCCATCGTCTTAACTTTGCGTCATCGAGAAGGAGTGAAAAAACAAAATGTTGCAAGTCAACTTGCACGTCGTGCGAAAGAAAGCGTTGAGCTTGTGGACATTCCCAGTGGTTCTGGGATTTAAGGAGCGGAGAGAAGAATGATGATGAGTCTCGATCACTATCTTGTTGTTGCTGCCCTTCTTTTTACAATTGGTGGGGTGGGTGTCTTTCTGAACCGTCGAAATGTGATCGTCATTTTGATGTCTATTGAACTTATGTTGTTAGCGGTTAATCTTAATTTTGTAGCTTTCTCGCAGTCCCTTGGTGATCTCGTGGGGCAGGTATTTACCCTCTTTATTTTGACGGTTGCCGCTGCAGAATCTGCAATTGGCCTGGCCATTCTTGTCGTCTATTTTCGTAATCGAGGGGATATTTATGTGGATGATATTACCGTGATGAAGGGTTAAGCATGAATATCATAGGTATTTTAGTCGTCTTTCTTCCCTTACTGGGGTTTGTTTTAGCCGGAGTCTTGGGGGAAAAATTTGGAGATCGATTTTCTCAGCTCGTGACATGTGGATTGATGGGTCTTTCGACGGCTTTTGCGGCTTATCTCTTTCTGGAAATGGGCCTTCAAGAAAAAACCATGATCATCCCTTTTTTTACATGGATCCAGGTGGAATTTTTTGAAGTGAGTTGGGGACTTCAGTTGGATAGCCTTAGCTTGGTGATGATGGCTGTTGTGACACTTGTTTCCTTTATGGTCCATGTGTATTCGGTAGGGTATATGAAGGGAGATCCTGGAATTCCACGATTTATGGCTTATTTAAGCCTTTTTACTTTCTTTATGTTGATTCTTGTGACGGCCCCTAATTTTCTTCAAATGTTTTTTGGATGGGAGGGAGTTGGACTCTGCTCTTACCTTTTGATTGGGTATTGGTATGATCGAGAAAAAGCCAATGCGGCGGCGATTAAAGCTTTTCTGGTGAACCGTATAGGAGATATAGGTTTTGTCCTTGGGATGCTAACGATTTTTGTGCTGTTTGGAACACTTGATTTTGAAAGCATTTTTGTACTTATGGAAGAGCATGAAAATGATAATTTTCTCTTTCTGAGTGGTCAATATCATGGACTCACACTCGCTTCTCTTCTCCTCTTTATTGGAGCAATGGGAAAGTCTGCACAAATTGGATTTCATACATGGCTTCCCGATGCCATGGAAGGGCCCACCCCTGTGTCTGCCCTTATTCACGCTGCCACGATGGTCACGGCAGGTGTTTTTATGGTTGTTCGTCTTTCTCCTTTATTAGAGTACGCGCCTGTGGCAAGAGAGTTTATCACTTTAATTGGCGCCGCAACGGCCCTCATGGCGGCAACGATTGCCTGTGTTCAAAATGATATTAAGCGAATCATTGCTTATTCTACGTGCAGTCAGCTGGGGTATATGTTTATGGCGGCTGGTCTTTCAGGCTATAGTGCATCGATGTTTCATCTGACAACGCACGCCTTTTTTAAGGCTCTTCTCTTTTTAGGGGCAGGGGCTATCATCCATGCGATGTCAGATGAGCAAAACATTCAAAAAATGGGAGGCATTTGGAAATACATTCCTGTCACCTATGCTGTCATGTGGATAGGAAGCTTGGCATTATCTGGGATTCCTTTTTTTGCGGGATATTATTCAAAGGATATGATTATTGAAGTGGATTGGGTTTCTTATCTGACGATTGGGAAGCTAGCGTTTGTCCTCGGGCTTGCGGCTGCCATTCTCACAGCTTTTTATTCTTGGCGACTTCTTTTGCTTGTTTTTCATGGAAAACCCCGAGCGAATGAAGTTGTGATGAGTCATATTCATGAATCTCCTCTTATTATGCTGATTCCTCTGGTGGTATTGGCCATAGGATCCATTTTTTCAGGAAGTGTTTTATATGAGTTGTTTGTGGGAGAAGAAACTTCCTTTTGGGGGCCAGCGATTTTTGTTTTGCCTGAAGATGAAGTCATTAAGGCCGCGCATTACGTCTATGGGTGGGTGCATTGGTCTTCAACGATAGCTGCCTGTTGTGGCGTGGCTCTTGCCTACCTTCTTTACGTATTCGCAAAAAGTTGGCCGCAAAAACTCGCATTTACTTTTAGGGGGATTTACACGTTTCTTTGTCAAAACTGGTATTTTGATGAACTCTATGAATACCTTTTTGTTAAGCCTTCCCTTAAGCTTGCTAAAATTCTATGGGAGGAAGGGGATCAAGAAGTGATAGATGGGCTGGGTCCTAATGGGCTTGCCTCCCTGTCAGTTGCCTGGGGAAGTGTTTTATGTCGCCTGCAAACAGGCTATGTGTATCATTATGCCTTTGCGATGATGATTGGCCTTGTGCTGATGGTGGCTTGGTATGTCTGGTTGTAGAAGGAATGAAGATGTATTCAAACATAAACGTCTTTGCAAGTGCAACGAAGCAAACTGGGTAACATGAGCTATGTGGCAGACAACTTTAGACTTATAAAGGATCAATAATGGCAACTCTTCCTCTGCTTAGTATGACCATTTTCCTGCCTCTTTTAGGAGCGCTCGCCATTTTCTTAAACTGGGGAAAGGGAGGACAGGCTCAAGCTAATAATGCGCGGTGGGTTGCCTTATGGACGTCCCTTGCGACATTAGGTCTTTCTCTCATCTTGTGGATTAATTTTAATGAGGCCTCTTCAAGTTTTCAGTTTGAAGATAAGTTTCGTTGGATGCCTCTTTTGAATATTGGGTATCATGTGGGGGTAGATGGAATTTCTCTTCCTTTTGTTGTTTTGTCAGCATTGCTTATTCCCCTTTGCATCCTTACCAGTTGGTCCTCAATCCAAATGCGTGTTTCAGAATACATGATCGCTTTTCTATTTCTCGAGACAATGCTCATTGGTATGTTTTCTGCTCTTGATTTTGTTCTTTTTTATGTGTTTTTTGAAGGTGTCTTGATCCCAATGTTTCTCATTATTGGTATTTGGGGAGGACCTAACCGCGTTTATGCCGCTTTTAAATTTTTTCTTTATACCCTTTTAGGGTCAGTTTTGAGCTTGTTGGCCATTCTTTATATCTATTTTGAAGTGGGAGGAAGTGATATTCCTATAGCGCTTACAACACCTTTTGACCCAAAAGTGCAAATTTGGCTGTGGCTTGCGTTTTTTGCGTCTTTTGCTGTTAAAGTTCCAATGTGGCCTCTCCATACTTGGTTACCAGATGCTCACGTTGAAGCTCCCACAGCGGGATCTGTTATTTTAGCAGGGGTTCTTTTAAAGATGGGAGGATATGGATTTATAAGATTTTCACTTCCTATGTTTCCAGAAGCTTGTGCCTATTTTACGCCTTTTGTTTTTACTTTAAGCACTATTGCGATCATCTACACTTCTCTCGTAGCGTTGGCTCAATCGGATATGAAGAAGCTTATTGCTTATTCTTCTGTGGCACATATGGGATTTGTAACCCTTGGAATTTTTACCGTCGAGGCACAAGGGGTTCAGGGAGCCGTGACGCAAATGGTGAGTCATGGACTCGTGTCGGCAGCTCTCTTTTTGTGTGTGGGTGTGGTTTATGATCGGGTCCACAGTCGTGAAATAGCGGCTTATGGCGGGCTTGTCCATCGCATGCCTCGCTATGCAAGTGTCTTTATGTTCTTTATTTTAGCATCTGTCGGGCTACCTGGGACCAGTGGTTTTATAGGTGAATTTCTTGTCCTTTTAGGAACTTATCAAGTTAATACATGGGTTGCAGCGTTGGCGGCAACGGGGATGGTATTAGGGGCAGCCTATGCTCTTTGGCTTTATCGTCGTGTTATTTTTGGGGTTTTAATAAAATCAAAACTTAATACTATTTCTGATCTTAATTGGAGAGAAAAGATTGTTTTTTCACCCCTTATTGTGGGTGTGTTGATGATAGGGATTTATCCCATGCCTCTGTTGCGGATGATGGAAGCCTCTGTTGCCAATATCATTGATCAATACAATCTTGCTCTTGAATCAGAAAATGGACTTGGAGATGAGAAAAAAGCCATGGAAATGGCGTTGCGTAGATAAGGGGAGATAATTGTGGGTGGTTTCTATATTCCGGACTTTAAAATTATCCTGCCTGAAGGGATATTGACGCTTACGGCTTTGATGATCTTAATGATAGGTGTGTTTCGCAAGAGTGCTGCACCTGGTTTATTTCGTCAATTGAATCAATATGCTTTGATGGCCTTTGTGATCGCCTTAATTGTTTTGATTTTCCAACACACGTCTGGTGAAAAGTGGGTTACTTTTGAAGGACAACTTCTTCAAGATGATTTTATTTTCTTTGCTAAAATTTTGATTCTCGTGGGATCTGGGGCCGCGTTTGCTATTTCGGTGCCTAGCATGGTGAGAAAACACATTTTATCTTTTGAATACCCCTCCTTAATTTTGCTTGCAACCGTTGGCATGCTTTTAATGGTGGCTGCTAACGATTTTATGAGCCTTTTTATTGGCCTAGAAATGCAGGCGCTGTCTATCTACATTTTGGCAGCCTTAAGTCGAGAACGACTAACAGCTTCCGAAGCTGCCCTTAAGTATTTTGTACTGGGAGCCCTTGCGACATGTTTTTATCTTTATGGAGTGAGTCTCCTTTATGGGTATTCGGGGTCGACAAATTTTGAAGTCATCGCTTCCGTTATTCGTATTGAGAGCTTGCAAGGATTGTCTGTCGGCCTTCTTATAGGCCTTACTTTTATCATTGCTTCATTTGCTTTTAAAGTCTCAGCGGTTCCCTTTCATATGTGGACGCCAGATGTTTATCAAGGGTGTCCCACGCCTATTACGACTTTTATTGCCGCTGCGCCCAAGGTGGCAGCCATGGTTGTTTTTTTACGTCTGATGGTAGGGCTTTTTCTCTTACTTTATGGCGAATGGCAGATGCTGATTATTTTTATTTCTTTTGCTTCGATGGTTCTGGGAGCGTTTGCTGCCTTGCGGCAAACGGATCTTAAGCGTCTTTTGGCCTATAGTGCGATTGGTCAGATGGGGTATGTTCTGATGGGGATTGCCACCGGTAGTGATGAGGGAATTCAAGCTGTTTTTGTTTACTTAACACTTTATCTTACCATGATCATTGGCACTTTTGGATGCCTTTTATGTTTAAGGGGAAAAAGTTCGGAAGGGGTTCAAAATATTCAAGATTTATCTGGAATATCGACTCTTCATCCAAAATTAAGCTTCATTCTTGCTGTTTTTATGTTTTCCCTGGCGGGGATTCCTCCTCTGGCAGGGTTTTTTGCTAAACTTTATGTTTTTAAGGCGGCCATCTCAGCCGGTCTTTTT
>JAIEOZ010000106.1 GCA_019750035.1 Alphaproteobacteria bacterium
ATAAAACAGCTGAACAAATCTATCGGTGAATACTCAGAAGCAGTAGGAACTATTCTAAGCAAACTGGAAGCTGAAAAGGAAAAAGAAGCAAAGCAAAGCCAAAAACCTCTCCGTGGGTTAGGCCATCATAGCGCTGCCGACGATGATGATAAATAAGAGTCGGTAAACCTTCATAAAACAGAAAAAAGCCTCCTTCGTGGGGGCTTTTTTTATGAAGTTATGGATAATCGTTCGCCTTTTAACGCGAATTATGGATTAGAAAGTAAGCTAATTGTGAAAAATCAATGGCCTGCCCTCCATGGTTACAAAAAAGGGTATAAAGAGAGAACGCCTCTACTCCTAAGGACGCAATGGTTGTCATAGAGTTTTCCTTAAATCGAGTTCTCTTTCCCCAAGAGAGGAAAAGAAAAAGTCAATGTCTTGATCTCTTAAGTCTTCTAGAGTTGCCGGATTCCAGCAAGGATTGTGGGTTTTATCAACCAAAACGGCTCGGATGCCTTCCGCAAAATCATGACCTTCAATGAAATGCTGGCTAAGGCGAAATTCCAGTTTCATCCTTTCCGTAAAGGATAATGATTTTCCTTCTTGGAGTTGACGAAAAACAACGGCCAAACTTGTTGGTGACTTGGCTCTTAACGTCGTGTAAGTTTGGAGAGCAAAAGGAGTGGCGTCTTGAGCAAGGCTTTCAATGATATCCATAAGAGAAGGTTGATTAAAATGTTTCTCAATGAGTTCGACATGAGACTCTAAAAACCCTTTTTCAGAAGGGTGCTGGCAATAGGTGGAAAGTGCTTTTTCAAGGCTTGTTCCCTTTTCTAAAGCTGTTTTAAACAAAGGAAGGGATGAAGAGGGCATAAAATGAGTGGCAAGTCCTGTCCAAAGAGCATCGGCGGCCTTCAGGCGTGCGCCCGTAAGTCCCACATAAAGGCCTATAACACCTTGTATTGTATTTAAAAAAGTTGTTGCGCCCACATCAGGAAAAAATCCAATTCCTGTTTCTGGCATAGCCAAAATGGCTCGTTCAGTGATAATTCGATGGGATCCATTGACAGAAATTCCCAAGCCCCCTCCCATCGCGATGCCATCCCACAGGGAAACATAAGGTTTTGTATAGCCATGAATAAAGGCATTGAGCGTATATTCTTCCCGAAAGAAGGCATCACACGTATGAAAGTCTCCTGCTTTTTTTGCCTCATAGACAGCACGGACATCGCCTCCTGCGCAAAAGGCTTTGTCGCCTGCTCCTTGAATGACAATCGTGTTAAGCGCCGCGTTCTTCTCCCATTCGTTTAAAAGCTCGGCAAAGCTTCGAATCATTTCTAGAGAAAGAGCGTTGAGAGCCTTTGGACGGTTCAGCGTAATCCATCCCACGTCCCCGTGAACGTCGCTAAGAAGTGTCTGATCTTCTGAAACATGAGCCATGGCGGTTTCTTGAAAAGCGAGTTGTTCTTCTGACAGAGAAAATTGCATGGAATTTCCTGATTTTTTCTTATTTTTCTTTTTTGAGTATGGCAGAAAAGATAGGTAAAGACCAAGAATTTTGTTCGTAACGCTTGCGTGTAAGCTACTTTTAGATGAAAGTCGTTAAAATTAATAAAATTGACGAGCGGTTAACAATTCTATGGTTTTTTCAATCTACTTCATCTTGTTTTTTAAAGGCGTGCTCGTTGGCTTTATTATCGCCGCTCCTGTTGGACCTATTGGAATCTTGTGTATTCGCAGAACGCTTGGGGGAAGCTATGCTTTAGGACTTGCTACAGGACTTGGGGCGGGGCTTGCTGATACATTTTATGGGGCAGTCGCTGGATTTAGTTTAGCAAGTGTTGCAGATTTTATAAAAAACAACGACTTTTACTTGCGCCTTTTTGGGGGGATCCTTTTAGGATGGATCGGTTTTTCAATTTTACGCGCCCCACCCCGACAAAATAACGCAGAAAATGAAGGAGACGCAACGCTTCTAAGCAGCCTCACTTCAGCGTTCTTACTCACCGTCTCAAATCCACTGACGTTGATTGTTTTTGCCGCTGCTTTTGCAGCGATGGGGATTGCTCCCCTCGAAGGTTCTTTTTCCCAAGCATTTGTTCTTGTAGCCGGTGTTTTTGTGGGAGCCAATGCTTGGTGGCTTTCTTTAAGTACAACCGTACATCTTATGCACCACAAGCTTTCAGATCGACAGCTTCTTTGGATCAACCGATCTTCAGGTGTTCTGTTATGCGCATTTTCTGCTTATATGTTGTTGAGTATCGCTTAAACAATGATGCTTTATACCTCATTAAAAATATTTCTTGACTCGCACGGCAGGCCCACACAGAAAACTGGGTTGTCAATCCGCCAATTTCTATGTAATCATAGTATGTTAATAAGATAATCAAGAGGATAGTTTTGTCACAGTTGATTTCTACCGAAGCGGCTTTAAAAGCCTATCATGATATGCTTCTGATTCGTCGATTTGAAGAACGTGCAGCCCAACTTTATGGCATGGGATTAATTGCAGGCTTTTGCCACCTTTATATTGGACAAGAAGCCATCGTCGTGGGTATCCAGTCTGTCTTAAAATCTGGAGATTCTGTTATTACGGCTTATCGTGAGCATGGGCATATGCTCGTCTGTGGAATGGACCCTAAAGGCGTGATGGCCGAGCTTACAGGTCGCAAAGATGGGTATTCAAAGGGCAAAGGCGGTTCTATGCATATGTTTAGCCGTGAGAAAAATTTTTACGGCGGTCATGGAATTGTGGGAGCCCAAGTGCCTATCGGCACAGGTCTTGCTTTTGCCCATAAATATAAAAAAGATCAAGGTGTATGCATAGCCTATATGGGAGATGGAGCCTCAAATCAGGGTCAAGTCTATGAATCCTATAATATGGCCGCTCTGTGGAAACTTCCCGTTGTTTACATTATTGAAAACAATAAGTATGGGATGGGAACATCCGTCGAACGATCCTCAGCAGGTCCTAATTATTATGGTCGTGGGCAAGGATGGAATATTCCAGGCGAGAAAGTTGATGGAATGGAGCTATTAGACATCATAGAAGCCTCAAAACGTGCCGTTGAGCATGCGCGTTCAGGGAAAGGACCTTATATTCTTGAGTTGGATACGTATCGTTATCGTGGCCATTCCATGTCAGATCCTGCTAAGTATCGTTCTAAAGATGAAGTTGAAGGCATTAAAATCAACCGAGATCCAATTGATCATTTCAAAACGTATATGACCAAGATTCTTAAAATTACCGAAGATCAAGTTAAGGTTATTGAGAATGAGATTAAGACCGTTGTTTTGGAAGCTGTTGAATTTGCAAAAGCTTCTCCTGAGCCTGATCTTTCTGAACTTTATACGGATATCTTAAAAGAAGAGGTTCCCTTTGCTTAATTCAAATCATCTAGAGATTCCCATGCTTCCTCATCCCCTCACCTCAATGACCGTCAGAGAAGCCCTTAGAGATGCGATGACTGAAGAAATGCATCGTGATCTCACCGTTTTTTTATTGGGCGAGGAAGTCGCTGAATATAACGGAGCCTATAAAGTTAGCCAGGGTCTTTTGGATACTTTTGGCCCTGAAAGGGTTATTGATACGCCAATTACAGAACATGGATTTGCGGGCCTTGGGGTTGGAGCTGCCTTTGGCGGTCTTCGTCCCATCATTGAATTTATGACCTTTAATTTTTCCATGCAAGCGATTGATCAGATCATCAATTCTGCAGCGAAAACCCTTTATATGTCGGGGGGACAAATGGGGTGTCCCATTGTTTTCCGTGGTCCGAATGGCGCGGCTTCCCGGGTAGGAGCTCAACATTCCCATTGTTTTGCAAGTTGGTATGCCCATTGTCCTGGCTTAAAGGTCATCAGCCCCTATAGCGCAGGAGATGCAAAGGCTCTGTTAAAAGCCGCCATTCGTGATCCAAATCCCGTTATTTTCTTGGAACATGAACTGTTGTATGGACATCACTTTGACGATGTTTCAACAGATCCCGAGCACATTCTCCCTATTGGCAAGGCCTATATTCGCCGCAAAGGGAAGGATGTCACCCTCACAGCTTTCTCGATGATGGTGGGTAAGGCACTGGAAGCGGCTGAAATTTTAGCCGATCTGGGAATAGAAGCAGAAGTTATTGATTTAAGATCTCTTCGTCCTCTTGATGTGGAAACGATTACCCAATCGGTAATGAAAACAAATCGCCTTGTATCAATTGAAGAAAGTTGGCCATTTGCAGGCATTGGTTCTGAAATTGCCGCCCTTATGATGGAGCAGGCTTTTGATTATCTTGATGCGCCTGTTGTCCGTGTCACAGGGGCTGATGTTCCCATGCCGTATGCAGCTAATTTAGAGTCCTTAGCGCTTCCTCAGGTTGACACTATTGTAGAAGCTGCAAAAAAAGTCTGTTACCGATCATAAAAACAAGAGGATCTAAGGATGCCCATTGAAATCTTAATGCCCGCACTTTCTCCAACCATGACAGAAGGAAATCTTGTTAAATGGCATAAAAAAGAAGGAGAAACGGTTAAAGCAGGTGATGTGATTGCCGAAATTGAAACTGATAAAGCCACGATGGAAGTTGAAGCGGTGGACGAAGGTTCTCTCGGTAAAATCATTGTTCCCGAAGGAACTGAGGGGGTAAAAGTTAACCAAGTTATTGGTCTTCTTCTTGAGGAAGGGGAAAATGCTTCAGCTCTTGAGAATACAAAAACAGAAGCTCTCCTTAAACCTGAAAAAAAGGAAGACTCTCCCCTTCCCTCCCCTGAAACAAAGACCGAATTAAAAGTTATTCACCATCAAACGGTTGCCCCACAAGGCTCTCGGATGTTTGCGACACCTTTAGCTCGCCGTATTGCAGAAAAAGAAAACCTGAACTTAGAATCTATTACTGGTTCCGGTCCTCGAGGTCGTATTATAAAAGCAGATGTTGAACAAGCTTTGACCCAAGGAGGGACGTTAAACTCTTCACCGCCTTCAGCTCTTCTCTCAGGATATGAACCAACCTATAAGGTTATGCCAACATCAAATATCCGCAAAATCATCGCCAAGCGCTTGGTTGAAGCGAAACAAACAATTCCTCATTTTTATCTGACTGTTGAGTGCGAAATTAACGCTCTCTTGAAAGCCAGAGAGCAAATCAATAAGCGAGCAGAGGGAGCCTATAAACTTTCTGTAAATGATTTTGTCATTAAAGCTTGTGGTGTTGCTTTAACCCGTGTTCCCTCCGCAAACGCATCGTGGATTGAGGATCAAATTTACCAATATACCTCCGCAGATGTCTCTGTTGCGGTTGCGATAGAAGGGGGACTGATTACCCCTGTCATTCGCCAAGCCGGAACGAGGGGATTAATTGAGATTTCTCACGAAATGAAAGCTTTGGCTTTACGCGCCCGTGACGGAAAGCTTAAACCCGAGGAATTCCAAGGAGGTACTTTTAGTTTGTCAAATCTTGGCATGTATGGTGTCAAGGAATTTTCCGCCATTATTAATCCTCCCCAAGGCTGTATCCTTGCTGTCGGGATGGGTGAAGAACGTCCCATAGTCAAAGAAGGCGTCCTTACGGTTGCAACACTGATGACGTGTACCCTCTCTGTTGATCATCGCGTCGTGGATGGAGCTGTGGGAGCTCAGTTCTTAAAAGTCTTTAAGGAGCTAATCGAAAATCCTGTCATGATGATTTTGTAAGGGTTATGGCTTTTAGCTGATTACCTTACCATCCATCAGTTTTCAAATATTCACCTGTCCTTGTGTCATTCTCGGGTTAGAAAAGGCTTGTTTTTCAAAGAAAAACAATGACTTTTCTTAGCCCGAGGATCTAAGACCCAAAAGATCCTCATGTCAATAAATGACCTGATATTTACAAAAATGACAATCCAGTGAATTTTAGAAGGATCTCATTCATAAATTTTGTTCACGAAGCCTAATAAATCTAATGCTTTTTAATCTTGCTCATCAATGGGAAAAACATGCTTTAGCAATGCATCCAGAACCTGGTATACTCCTTGTTGACTGATAGAGGATAAAATAAAAACCTCTTTACCCGTTAGTTTCCTTAAAGCTTGAGATTTTTCAGTAATGGCTTCTGGGGTCAGGGCATCGCACTTATTAAGAGCCAGAATTTCAGATTTTTCTCCCAGACCTTGACCATAAAGGTCAAGTTCATGCCGAATGACTTGATAAGCTTTCACCACATTATCGAGGGTTCCATCAACAAGATGCAAAATGACTTTACACCGCTCGACATGACCTAAAAAGCGGGTTCCTAACCCCACACCTTGATGGGCTCCTTCAATAAGACCTGGGACATCTGCCACTACAAATTCTTTACCATGGACGTAAACCACGCCTAAATTGGGCACTAATGTGGTAAAAGGATAATCAGCAATTTTAGGCTTCGCCCGTGAAACAATCGATAAAAAGGTAGATTTTCCTGCATTTGGTAATCCAACAAGTCCAGCATCGGCAATAAGCTTAAGACGCAACCACACCCACAACTCTTCTCCTGGCCAACCAGGACTCGCTTTTCGAGGTGTTCGATTCGTCGAGGACTTAAAATGTTCATTCCCGAAGCCCCCATCCCCTCCTTTTAACAAAACCAAACGTTGACCCTCTTCCGTAAAATCGGCCAGCAGCGTTTCTTTGTCTTCAGCGAGGACTTGCGTCCCTACAGGCACACGAACCACTGAGTCTTTCCCAGACGGTCCCGTACGATTCGACCCCATCCCGTGGGTCCCTCTTTCCGCCTTAAAATGCTGTTGATAACGAAAGTCAATGAGTGTATTCAAATTTGCTACCGCTTCAAAAACAAGGTCTCCCCCCTTCCCTCCATTTCCGCCATCTGGTCCGCCAAATTCAATAAATTTTTCCCGGCGAAAACTCACACAGCCGGCTCCCCCATCTCCACTCTTAATAAATATTTTAGCTTCATCAAGAAATTTCATTAGCCTTTTCTACCCTTCATCACCCTAAAAATCATCCTTTTGATCTCATCAAACGTCCCTTTTGTCGCTGCCAATCCCGCTCCTTTTCTGTTGAACGTTTGTCAGCTTTCTTTTTGCCAGAAGCGAGCCCCAGCTCTAATTTTGCAATCCCTCGTTCGTTAAAATAAAGAGAAAGAGGAACGAGCGTCATTCCTTTTCGACGAACGGAGGCAATAAGATGGTCCATTTGACGACGCCGGACAAGAAGTTTGCGGTGGCGCTTTGGCTCATGGTTAAAACGAGCCGCTTCATCATATTCGGGAATAAAGGCATTAATAAGAAAAATTTCATTATTCTCATCTGAGGCATAGGATTCGGCGATACTGCCCTTACCTTGGCGCAAGGATTTAACCTCACTCCCATAAAGAACAATCCCCGCCTCAACCGTTTCTTCAATAAAATAATCAAACCTGGCGCGTTTATTAACAGCCACAACTTTTTTAGAAGACGTCATGGCTCTCTCACAAAATCCGAGCGTTTCCAAAGCCCAAGTTCTTCTAGAGCGTCTTCAATTGCCTGTTGCGTTGAAGGTTTTACAAGGCTAAAGGGAAGACGCATCTCTGCAGAAGTACCACGAACAAGCATCATTGCATATTTAATAGGAGCAGGATTCGTTTCAAGAGCTAGCGCAGAAAGCAAAGGAAATACTTTTTTCCATGTAATTTTAAAAAGAGGAAGATCTCCCTCAGTCCATGCTGTCATTAAAGTGACAAAAATACCAGGAACAAGGTTGGCGGCCGTTAAAATTCCCCCATCCCCGCCCATTCCTAAATAAGCGGCAAAAGGATCATCATTACCTGCCAGAAGACTTAGACGATCTCCCAACTGGCATTTTAGTTTAGAGGTTCTTTGAAGACACGAGGAAGAATCTTTATACCCCTGAATATTCTTAAAAATCATTAACTTAACCAACGTTTCAAAAGAAATATCAACACCCGTCCGGGTGGGGTTGTTGTAAATAATAAAGGGAAGATTCACATTTTCGCTAACAGTTTTATAATAATGATACAGACTCTCTTGAGACGGTTTTACATACCAAGGAGTAATGACGATAGCCGCATTTGCTCCTGCTTTTTGAGCTTGATGGGTGAGGCTAATCGTATTTTCCGCAGAAAGCGTTCCCGTGCTGGCTATCAATTGGGCTTTACCTTTACACACATAAGCACAAATTTCAAAAATTCGCGTCTGTTCTTCGCCAGTAAGAAATAAGGATTCTCCTGTTGTTCCGCCTGCCATAACCCCCTGAACACCCGCTTCAACTTGCAAAGCCACAAGCTCTTCAAGTTTTTTTTCATCTACCCTCCCCTTTTGGAATGGTGTAATGATGGCTGTATAAACCCCTTGAAACACGTTCTATCTTTCTAGTAAGAGAATCACTACATATGACCATATCGTTCTTTAAAAAACTCTACAAGTCGTTGTTAATCGGAGCCTGCTCTACGATGCCTCTTTCTGCTTTATCACCAGAGCAAGAAGTAAACGCATGCAAATCAGCCCTTTTAGCTCAAATCAACAAACAAAACAAACTCCCAGCTAAAGAGTGTCCTGTGAGCCAAAAGCTTGTCTATTGGCTAGGTATTTTAAGAAATCCAGAGCAGTTTACGCCCCAAGAACTTATTACATTTCTTAATAGCCACACACACTGGCCCACCCATCAAAAACTCTGTCAAAAAGCGGAAAAGGTCATTGCTACGCAAGGATCTTCTCAAGAAATTTTAACTTGGTTTGCAAAAAATCCTCCGCAAACACCAATGGGCGTCAAGGCTTACGCCGAAGCGCTTTTATCTCAAAATGAGAAACAAAAAGCGGCTAAAGTTGTGGCTGAAGCTTGGAAATCTATGGAGTTCACACCAACTGAAGAAAAAAAATTTCTAAGTTCTTTGGGTCACTTTTTGCAAAAAAAGGATTATATCGCACGTCTTCAGTTTCTCTTATGGAATGAGAACGTACCCGATGCGCAACGAATTCTCTCTCAGATTCCCGCCCCTATGCGCACCATTGCAGACGTTAGGATTGCTTTTATAACTGGCAAGTCAACAGCCCTCCAAAAGATGAAGGCCTTACCCGCTAAAGAGCAACAGGATGAAGGCCTGTTATATGAGACTGCAAAATGGCACAGAAAACAAAAGGACTTTCAACTAGCAGCAAACATCCTCATCAAGTCTTCCGAAAGTCCTGCCTTTGCCCCAAAATGGTGGAAAGAAAGAAACTATATAGCCCGTGAATTTATTGCGCTGGGTGAATATCAAAAAGCTTATAAACTTCTTAAAAGTCATAAGCTACAATCTGGATGCGAAGATTTCTCCAACGCTGAGTTTTTATTAGGCTGGCTTTCTTTGCGATTTTTAGAAAAACCGAAAGAAGCTCAACAGCATTTTGCAACCCTTTTTGCAAACGTTGAAGGAGCGATTAGCAAAGCCCGAGGAGCTTATTGGCTAGGACGAACCCAAGAAGCCTTGAACAATATTGCTCAAGCTGAGACTCACTATAAAAAAGCGGCACAGTATAAAGCCACTTATTATGGACAATTGGCAGCAGCCAAAGTTCGTGCCACTCCTTATCCTTCCTTAGCTTCAACCTCCAAAGCTTCAGCAAATGATAAAAAAAACTTTCATAACAAAGACATCGTAAAAGCAGCCTATATCCTTAAAAACCTGGGAAACCCTGCCAAGCATGAACTCAGCAAATTCCTTCTTCATATTGCAGATCAAGCCAAAACAAAGACGGAAGGAGAACTAGCCGTTCAGCTTGCTCACACTCTTTCCCCTTATGATGTCGTCTGGGCTGCTAAGAAGGCAGGATATAAAGAACCTATTGCCTTAGCAAAAGCTTATCCTGTACATACCATCCCCAAAAAAGGGCAAAAAACTCCAGAAAAAGCCCTTGTGATGGCCGTTGCCTACCAGGAAAGCCGCTTTAATCCGACAGTGCAAAGCTCTGCCGGGGCTATGGGTCTTTTGCAGCTTATGCCACAAACCGCCGCTCAAGAAGCCAAGCTTTTAAAGATACCACATAACGAAAGCAAGCTTTTTGACCCCCAGCACAACCTTCATTTAGGCACCTCCCACCTTTCAAAACTTTTAAACAATTTTGATTCTTCTTATATCTTAGCCATTGCGGCTTATAATGCAGGACCCACTCCTGTTGCAAGATGGTGCAAAGACTTTGGCGATCCTCGCGAAGGAACCATTGATATCATCGACTGGATTGAACTCATCCCTTATGCTGAAACAAGAAACTACGTCATGAGAGTCCTCGAGACCATAACCATTTACCGAAGCCTTGAAGGCACACCTCAAAAAACCCTCCTTGATGATTTAACAAGGCGAGTTGTTATATCTACTGCGATTTCTTCCACAACTTATTCCACAGCGTTTGTCCGGTAATGAGAAAAAGCCCCTAAGAAATCAAAAGCTTCTAAAAGCTCACTTTACTGTCCAACGGGTTACCCAATCTTCCATATCTTCAGCAGAAACTTCCTTTCCACTGAATAATTCTTTTCCAACCTGGTACAAGCGCTCAGCAAGCTTTATAGCTTCCTTTCCTTTGGCTTGAATTTGTGGGTTTTGCTGATGGTTTAGCAAGCCTTCTCCCATAAGATAAAGGTCAATTGCACGTAACTGCAATTCTTTCCCCATAGTAGATGCATAGGTTGAAACCATCTTCTTCATATGACCTTCCACCAACGTTTTTAAAGATGATGTGTCATCAGCTAAACACGGATTTACAATTATAGTAAAAAAAGCGATCATTAAGATAATTTTCTTCATTATTTATACCTCTCAGTAATGCTATTTAATGTTAAAATAAAATTTCAAATTTTGAGACCTATTTTTTTAAAGGTGAGTCTCACTACCGGACAATTTTTTTTGAGATCTTTAGGTTGACAAAAACAAGAGATAAGAAAAAATACGGACCTCAATATCCTTCTCTTCCTATATCAAAACCTATTACTGTGGGATAAATCAAGGCTAAAATGCTTTTTTCAAATGATTTTAGGTCTTATTATTTCCAGAAGTGTACAACAACATAAGTGCTCTTTTGGCTTTGAGGGAGCAAACAAGACTCTATCTGTCGTCGAATTCGAATCCATCGTCATCTCTGAGTCTTTTTTAACCATTTGAAAATTGGGGAAAGACGCCATACGCAGTATCGCTTTGATGAGCATCTCCTTCCTCGCTCTGCTCTTTCCTCCCCTCACTATTAGGGTTCATCCTCTTTCAGCTTAAAAAATTGGCCAGTAGTGAGGTTGATCCCTCACGACCCGTCACTTTGTATAACACGTTGAATAACAATAACAAAATACCATCAGTGCCATCCCCTTGACACGCGGGGATCCACACATGAGTTAAGCCTGAACAATGTGTGAATTATGAAATACAGTATTTTAAACGATCTCTTTTTTTCAAAGGGCGATTGGATCCCCGCGTATCAAGGGGATGACACTGAGGAGACTGACGAGATTTATCTTTTCTTTCAATAGATTATAAAAAGTGACGGGTACTAAGGGTTGATCCTTTAAAAATTTTTAATTTTATTTTTTCCCTAAAAAAAACCCATTTTAACTTATTATTTATAATATAGATATACAATTAAATAATAGCGAATAGTAAAAATTTATGGGAGGAAAAAATGAAAGGTCTTTTAACAACTACCGCTCTAGGAGCTGTCTTAATGCTCGGAACGAGTGGAATAGGGTATGCCACAGTCTTACAACCTGTCGCCCCCCATCAACAAGGTCAAAACGTTCTGCTAGCCGCCCATGGTGGTGGCGGTCATGGTATTGGCCACGGCGGTATGGGTCATCATGGTGGCTATGCTCACGGCTATGGGCATCACGGCGGTTACGGCTATGGGCACCACGGCGGTTACGGCTATGGGCACCACTACGGATATGGAGGACGCGGTTATGGCTATGGCGGTGGCTACGGTGGCTGGGGGTACGGTGGTCCCGGCTGGGGTGGCGGCTACTACGGGGGTCCCGGATGGGGTTATGACTATGATCCAGGAGTAGTTGTCCCAATTCCAGGTGGAACCGCTTGTGTAGGACCCTTGTGTCTGACGGTACCTTAGTCAATAGCTTAAAATAAATCAGATGTCTCGTCCCCTTGAAAGAGGGGACAAGATTGAAGGGGTCACTATTTAAGAGAGGTAAGAATGAAAAATTTTTTAGCAGCGTCCCTAGCGCTGGGAGCTTTCTTTACGCTTGAAGCAAATCAAGTCGTGAATGCTGTTGTCATCCAGCCCATACAGACTCCCTACCCTCAAGGACATATTTTACAGGCTGTTAGGCACTATCATTATTGGGGAACAACTTATAGTAACAATAATAATCCTGCTTATGGAGGATACAGCTCATCAACTGTACCCGTTGGATCTTCTACTCCCTCTTCTCCCTCGTTTAGCTGTGGAGGAGCCTCATCCTGTAGCAGTGATCTTAAGCTTTTTAAGTAAAAATAGCGTAGAATCAAAAAAGTCCGCGGTCACATTTCAATTCTCATCTTATTTTTGGACGCATTGACCTTAAGTCGTTGAAATCCTGGGAAAGACGCTAAAAATGAGGTCATCCTTTCGCAGAGAAAGGCGCCCTCATTCACAAAGGCTATTTTCTGCTGGAAATTAAGGAAGTTTCCGCTTAAAGTACACACCAGATCAAACAATGGGAAAGATTTATTATGCAAATCGTTTTGCTTGTCATTCACTTGCTTATCACAGTGGCAATGATCGGTGTCATTCTGATTCAACGCAGTGAGGGGGGGATGGGCCTTGGTGGAGGAACCATGGGGGGTCTTATGACGACCCGTGGGTCTGCAAACTTACTGACGCATACAACGGCAATTTTGGCCGCTTGTTTTCTGGTGACAAGTTTGGCTTTAGCCATTTTAGCAAGTCACCAAAACCGGCCCTCTGCGATTTTAGATCAAATCTCTCAGAATTAACCGGCAACTCCACAACAATAGCGATAAGCTGTTGATTATCTCGATATGGTATAGATGAGGAAAGCGTGGCGCGATTTATTTTTGTAACAGGTGGCGTTGTTTCTTCTTTAGGGAAAGGAATAGCATCAGCCTCTCTCGGGGCCCTCCTCCAAGCCAGAGGCTATAAGGTCCTTCTACGCAAATTAGAGCCTTATATTAACGTCGATCCCGGAACCATGAACCCCTTTCAGCATGGAGAAGTTTTTGTCACCGACGATGGTGCTGAAACAGACCTCGATCTGGGTCATTACGAAAGATTTACGGGGGTTAATACCACCCGTTTTGACGCCGTCTCAACAGGCAGAATCTATTCAGATGTGATTGCCAATGAACGCCGAGGAGACTACTTAGGAGCTACCGTTCAAGTAATTCCCCATATTACAGATGCAATCAAAGCCGCCGTCTTAAAAAACACGAAAGATGTAGACTTCGTTATTTGTGAAATTGGCGGAACCGTCGGTGATATTGAGGGGTTGCCTTTTCTAGAAGCTATTCGTCAATTACGTAATGATCTGGGGTACCGCAACTCTCTTTTTGTTCATTTAACCTTGGTTCCTTATATTCCAACTGCTGGTGAGTTGAAAACCAAGCCCACACAACATTCCATTCAAGAACTTCAAAGCAAAGGAATTCAACCCGATATCCTTCTCTGCCGAAGTGATCGACCAATTGGTGTTGAAGAGCGCCGGAAACTTGCTCTTTTCTGCAACGTAAAGCCAGAATGCGTTATTGAAGCCTTAGATCTTACTACCATCTATCAAGTGCCCATCAGCTACCATGAACAAGGATTGGACCGCGAAGTCTGCAAGCATTTTGGCCTTGAGGCAAAAACGCCTCCAGATCTTTCCATCTGGGAACGCATTGTCGAAACCCTCTTCCGACCTGAAGGTGATGTTACAATTGGCGTAGTCGGCAAATATACCGAACTTTTGGACGCCTATAAATCCTTACATCAAGCTCTCATTCATGGCGGCATTGCCAATAAAGTTCATGTTAATATCAAATGGATAGATGCGGTAAAATTGGAAGAGGGAAATAAAGCCACTCTTATGGAGCAACTCTCACCTCTTCATGGAATTCTTGTGCCAGGAGCCTTTGGCGAGCGAGGCGCCCTCGGAAAAATTGCAGCCATCCAGTACGCCCGGAAACATAAAATTCCTTACTTTGGTATTTGCTATGGCCTACAAATGGCTGTTCTTGAAGCTTTGCAAAATATTGGGGGGCATAAGGAAGCAAGCTCAACAGAATTTGGCCCTGCTTTTATACCCGCTATTGCTCTTATGACAGAATGGATGAAAGGAGACGTGATTCAAAAATATTTTCCCGGAGGAGATCTTGGGGGCACCATGCGCCTAGGAGCCTATAATTGCCACTTAACACCTGGCTCGAAAGTCCACGATATTTATAAAAAAGATATTATCTCAGAACGTCACCGCCATCGCTATGAAGTCAATACCACCTATCTAGAAGAGCTCGAAAAGTGCGGTCTTTATGTTGTTGGAAAAACAGCTGATGGTCTTTTGCCCGAGATTGCGGAACGAAAAGACCACCCTTGGTTTGTGGCTGTTCAGTTTCACCCTGAATTTAAGTCACGTCCCTTTAAACCCCACCCTTTATTTACGTCTTTTATTGAAGCCGCCCTTCACCAAAACCGCCTTATTTAAGAGGAGATTCACATGATCCAGCACGTAAAAGTCGGCTCACTTGACATAGGAAATAATTTGCCATTTACCCTCCTTGCTGGACCCTGTGTGATGGAAAGTCGCCAGCATGCTCTTGAAATGTCTCATGCTTTGGTTGAACTCACACAAAGCTTGGGAATCAAATTCATTTACAAAACGTCTTTTGACAAAGCAAATCGCCTAAGTATTCAAAGCGCAAGAGGACTCGGCCTTAAGGAAGCCCTGCCTATCTTTGCTGAAATTCGGGAAAAATGGGGGTGCCCCATTGTGACGGATGTGCATGAGGCCTCTCAATGCTCACTGATTGCCGAAGCTGTTGATATGCTACAAATTCCTGCTTTTTTATGCCGACAAACTGATCTTTTACTCGCCGCAGGACGAACGGGCAAGCCATTGAACGTTAAAAAAGGCCAGTTTCTTGCTCCTTGGGACATGATAAATGTCATCAAAAAAATAGAATCCACAGGTAACCATAACATTCTCGTGTGTGAAAGAGGCGTCTCTTTTGGCTATAACACCTTAGTTTCTGATATGCGAGCCCTGCCCATCCTTGCAAAAATGGGATACCCCGTTGTCTTTGATGCCACCCATTCTGTTCAACAACCTGGAGGACAAGGTACATCTACAGGAGGCCAAAGGGAATTTGTGCCTGTTTTAGCGAGAGCCGCCATTTCCATAGGCGTTGCAGCTGTATTCATAGAAACCCATCAAGATCCAGATAGCGCCCCAAGTGATGGTCCTAATATGATGAATCTTAAAAATATGCCTGAGCTTTTAAAAGCTCTTATTGCCTTTGATCATTTAGCAAAGTCTCACCCTCTCTCCATAACATCCTAAAGGAATCCTATTATGAGCATTATCATTGATATTCTAGGACGCGAAATTTTAGACTCTCGAGGAAACCCAACCATCGAAGTTGAAGTTGAGCTCGAAAGTGGGGCTAAAGGCCGATCCTCTGTTCCTTCAGGAGCCTCAGTAGGTAAGCATGAAGCCGTAGAAAAGCGAGATGGAAATAAGGAGCGCTATAACGGTAAGGGCGTTCTTGAAGCTATCCAATCAATTAATGATGAAATTTACGAATCCCTTTGTGGGGCCGAGGCACAAGAACAAATTCTTATTGATCAACATCTCATCGACCTTGATGGAACTGAAAATAAAAGCCGCTTAGGGGCAAATGCTCTTTTAGGCGTCAGCTTAGCGACAGCACGAGCAGCAGCCAATGAACAAAATCTTCCCCTTTATCGCTACATTGGGGGTCTTTACGCCCACATCCTTCCTCTTCCTTTGATGAACATTATCAATGGAGGTGCTCACGGCGATAACCCTATTGATTTTCAAGAGTTTATGATTGTTCCCATTGGAGCTCCTACGTTTAAAGAATCCCTTCGCTGGGGCGCCGAAGTTTTTCATGCCTTGAAAAAAAATCTATCTGAAGCGGGGCTTAGCACAAATGTTGGTGACGAGGGTGGCTTTGCCCCTGCCCTCCCTTCAACGCGAACCGCGTTAGATTTTATTATGAAGTCTATTGAATCTGCAGGATATCAACCCGGTGAAGACATTGTCCTCGCCCTTGATGTTGCCGCCAATGAATTTTATCGCATTGGCCGATATCATCTTGCAGGAGAAAATAAAATCTTAGAATCTGAAGAGCTGGTCGCCTTTTACAAAGAGCTTGTTGCCTCTTATCCCATTCATTCGATTGAAGATGGTATGGCAGAGGATGATTGGCATGGCTGGAAAGCGTTGACTGATACTCTCGGTGATCGCATACAGCTCGTCGGCGATGATCTTTTCGTTACGAATCCCGAACGCCTTACAGAAGGCATTGAAAAAGGTGTTGCCAACAGCATCTTAATTAAAGTCAACCAAATCGGCACATTAACAGAAACCATCCAAACCGTAGACCTTGCCCACCGATCTGGTTATACAACGATCATGTCCCATCGATCAGGGGAAACCGAAGATTCCATTATTGCAGATCTCGCTGTAGCCCTCAATTGTGGACAAATTAAGACTGGTTCCCTTTCACGATCTGATAGGTTGGCGAAATACAACCAATTGCTTCGTATTGAAGAAGCACTTGGACCACAAGCAGCATTTGGAATTTAGATTTCTTTTGTGCTCGAAAAAAAGGATGAAATCGTATTTTCAACTTGTCTATTGCCCTAATAACGCGAATTATGGATTAGAAAGTAATACCAATTCCGTCATTTAAGTTTACATTTCTGGATTGCTTTGTCGGGACTTTGTCCCTCCGCGCAATGACGAATTAATTGTTTTTCAACATAAAAAACCGACATTGCGAGCGGAGCGAAGCAAGCCAGAATGATACTTGTCCTTAATTATTTTTCGTAAATGGTATAAGATAATTGTGAAAAAACAAATACATTGCATTATTTTTAATCCATAATTCGTGTTAATAATAGTAAATAAACATAAAGTTAATAGAAGAAGAAATTAACACAAAATTAGTGTTTATTAAATTATAATAAATATATAATAACAAATATTGTTATTACTTTAATATTGGAGGATATGATGAGAGTTTTTTGTTTACTGGTTGTCTTAGGTCTTTTAATGACAGGACCATCCTTTAATGCCTTCGCATCAGTCGGTCAAGATATGGGCCTATCAAGTGGGCATAGTACATATTTCATAAATGCTGGAGTACACAACAAGATGCCCGTATCTCCTGCTAAACCAATGCCTTAAGACAATCAATTGTTTTGCTCCGCTCGTACAATGAAAGCGGAGCAATGGTTTTTGCCTTTCTGGAGTCTCTGCCCTTAGGGGCACTGATGTTTTAAAATATTACGTGTTGAAAATAATGTGTGACGCGGGGCAACAATGACTACTTTTGCCCCAATTTTTTTTGCTTGCTTTTTTTTCTGAACCAGATAGGGATCTCCCTGAGTCACAGCAATGACGTCGGGGCGGATGTTCTCTACAAGCTTCAGATAATCATTATACCCCCGCATAATCGGTAAGCAAACAATTTCATCGACCATATCCAAATGAGCTAAAATATGGGCGCGTTGAGCTTGGGTGTGCACAGGCTGCCGCTGTTTATATTGTTTAATAAAGGCATCTGATTCAAGAGCAACCACCAAATAACCTCCCTCTCGCTTAGCCGCCTCTAAAAACTCAAGATGTCCATAATGGATGAGATCAAAACCACCCCCTACAAGGACAATTTTTTTATCAAAAGGATGTGCTGTCATATCATCGGGGAAAATTCCCATTACCGCTCGGTGTCCCAGAGAAGCATAAGGACAAGATCGCTGTTTAAAGGTCTCACACCCTGTAAGGACAACAAAACAAAGAAGACATAAAAATTTTGATTTTTGAAAAAAGTGCATTCAATGACCTATGTTACTTAAACTTTCATCAACTGACGAATGACATAATGTAAAATTCCGCCGTGCTTATAATACTCAACTTCATTTTCCGTATCGATACGACATAGCAGAGGAATAGTCTCTAGCCAGCCCTGGTGACGACGAATGCGGGCCGTCAACATCATCTTTGGGTGCAATTCTTCCTCAAACCCTTCAATATCAATCTGCTCAGAACCATCTAAATTAAGAGTTAAGCGGGTCACCCCTTCAGTAAAGACAAGAGGTAGAATTCCCATTCCAATGAGATTACTTCGATGAATTCGCTCAAAACTCTCTGCGATTACAGCTTTGACCCCCAAAAGACAAGGACCTTTAGCAGCCCAATCTCGAGAAGACCCCGTCCCATATTCTTTTCCCGCAATGATAACTAAAGGAACGCCTTGTTCTTGATAACGCATGGCAGCATCATAAATAGAGAGAACTGTTCCGTCAGGTATATACCGTGTCACCCCGCCTGTAACGCCTGGGGTCATTTCATTTTGCAGGCGAATATTGGCGAACGTTCCCCGCATCATAACTTCATGATTTCCTCGCCGAGAACCATAGGAATTGAAATTTGCAATCTCAACACCATGTTCTAGGAGATAAAGCCCTGCAGGGCTTTCTGGCTTTATGCTTCCGGCAGGAGAGATATGATCCGTTGTGATGCTGTCTCCTAAAATCACAAGAGGACGAGCCGCTGTGATATTTTGGAGAGCTGGAGGTGTTTTTGGCATTTTATCAAAGTACGGAGGCAGTTTGACGTATGTGCTTGATTCTGGCCAATCATAGGTAAGACCTTCTTCTATTTTCAGCGCTTGCCACTCTTCATCTCCCTCAAAAACATTCGCATACCGTTTTGTAAACATATCGGGCGTTAGGCACGTCCGAATAACATCTTGAATTTCTTGATTTGTAGGCCAAATATCTCGCAAATATACATCTTGCCCCTGCTGATCCTGACCCAAGGGGTCATTATACAAGTCAACGAGCATCGATCCAGCCAGAGCATAGGCCACAACCAAAGGAGGAGAGGCTAAGTAATTCATCTTCACTTGAGGGTGAATCCGTCCCTCAAAGTTTCGGTTACCCGACAGCACAGCAATCATGGACAAATTATTATCATCAATTGTTTTCGCAATAGGTTCGAGAAGAGGACCAGAATTACCAATACATGTGGTACATCCATAGCCAACCAAGTTAAACCCTAACCCATTCAAGTCTTTTTGCAGATCTGCTTTTTCATAATAATCCGTGACAACCTGACTCCCTGGCGCAAGGGATGTCTTAACCCAAGGTTTTGATTTTAAACCTCTTTCAAGAGCTTTACGCGCCAATAAACCAGCCCCTACCATGACCATCGGGTTTGACGTATTGGTACAACTGGTAATGGCAGCAATAACCACATCGCCATCCCCTAAGGAATAGGTTTCCCCTTCAACAGGGATGCGTACTCTCTGTTCCTTCGTTTTTTCCTCATAAGCCAATGTTGTCTCTATAGACATCACAGAATTTTTTAAAAGAATCTTATCTTGTGGGCGTTTTGGACCCGCAAGACTGGGCTCTACATCTTCAAGGTTTAAGAAAACTGTATCGGTGAATACAAGATCCTGACCATGCCATAAGCCTTGGGCTTTTGCATAAGACTCGACCAGCTTGATGCTATGGGGATCTCGACCTGTAAACTTAAGGTAAGAAAGGGTTTCATCATCAATAGGAAATATACCGCAAGTCGCTCCATATTCGGGAGCCATATTCCCAATCGTCGCCCGATCTGCAATCGTTAACTGTTTAAGACCCGGACCATAGAACTCAACAAATTTTCCCACAACCCCTTTCGCGCGCAGCATTTGAGTAATGCTTAAAACCAAGTCAGTGGCCGTTGTTCCTTCTTTAAGCTCACCTTCAAGACGGAATCCAATGACATCCGGTATCACCATTGAAAAGGACTGACCTAACATCGCGGCTTCTGCTTCAATGCCCCCCACACCCCAGCCCAGAATACCCAAGCCATTGATCATAGTGGTATGGCTATCTGTTCCAACAAGCGTATCAGGATAAACCTCAAGACGCCCATCACGTTGACTCGAACAAACAACCTGACCAAGGTATTCAAGATTAACCTGATGGCAAATTCCCGTTCCTGGGGGCACCACTCGAAAATTATTAAAAGCCTTTTGTCCCCACTTTAAAAAAGCATACCGCTCATGATTACGCTCAACTTCACATTGAACATTAAATTTATAAGCATCATTCGTTGCAAATCGATCGACAATGACCGAATGGTCAATAATAAGATCTACAGGAGCAAGCGGATTAATAACGGTCGGATTTTCTCCCATGGCCAGAATTGCTGCGCGCATCGCTGCCAAATCTACAACCGCAGGAACACCTGTAAAATCCTGCATTAAAACACGGGCAGGCGTAAAAGCAATTTCCTGCTCAGAGGTCCGTTTATGCACCCAATCTGCCAAGGCTTTGATATCTTTAGCTTTGACAACCACTTCATCTTGCAAACGCAACATATTTTCAAGAAGAATCTTTAAAGAATAAGGAAGACTTGAAACATCTCCAAGAAAATTAGAGGCTTTTGCAAGGGAATAATAGGTATATTCTTTCCCTTCTACAGTAAGAATTTCTTGGAATTCTAAGTGATTGGACATATCCCAGCTCCTGCGTTTTTTAATAAAACTTTATCAGAATTTTATACGGTAGCATAAGGATTTTTACCCGATCTCAGGAAAAGTCGAATGGGAACGCCTTGCAAACCAAAAGCCTCTCGTATTCCATTAATGACATATCTTTCGTAAGAGTCCGGCAATTCCGTAGATTTGCTGCAAAAAAGGACAAACGTTGGCGGCCTTGTTTTAATTTGGGTCAGGTATTTGATCTTTATACGTCGTCCTGCCACGAGAGGCGGAGGATGATGAGACACAAGGCCCTCAAGCCAACGGTTCAATTTCGACGTTGAAATTCTTTGATTCCAAATCTTATAGATCGCTAAGATTGCATCCAATAGTTTCTCTTTGTTTTTACCCGTTAAAGCTGAAAGAGGAATCATGGGCACTCCCTTCACTTGAGGAAGGGCTGTGGTAAGCCTTTCGTTCAAATGATTTAAAAGTTCTTGTTTATTGGGAATCAAATCCCATTTATTAAGGGCCAGAACAAGACAACGTCCCTCTTCAATCACTTGAGACGCAATATGGAGGTCTTGCTTTTCAAGTGGTTGAGTGGCATCAATCACGACCACGACCACTTGCGCATATTGAACGGCTGTAAGGCTTTCCGAGGTCGCCAGCCATTCTAGCTTTTCTGTCACCTTCGCTCTCTTACGCAGCCCTGCCGTGTCAATCAAGCGCAAGGCCTGTCCTTGATACTCCCAATCAGTCGCAATAGCATCACGGGTAACACCGGCTTCAGGCCCCGTTAAAACGCGCTCATACCCTATTAATTGATTGAGCAGAGTCGATTTGCCCACATTTGGACGACCCACAATCGCTAGTTGTATGGGCGCTGTTGCTTCGACTTCTTCTTCCTCTTCTCCCAGAGGACCTTTATAAAAAGAGATTAATGCTTCATAGAGAGAATCTAAGCCTAAACCATGTTCTGCAGAAAGGGGGAGAGGTTCTCCCACCCCAAGACTCCAAGCTTCAGCAATTCCATAATTTCTGTCACGCCCTTCGCATTTATTGGCAACAAGCAAAATGGGTTTTTCCTCTCGCCTTAAAAGATTAGCAAAAACTTCATCAAGAGGGGTCACGCCTTGTCTACCATCAATCATGAATAAAAGCACATCCGCTTCTTGTAAAGCGACCATAACTTGTGCCTTCATTCCTACCATCAAAGGATCAGGACTTTTCTCTTCAAGTCCAGCCGTATCAATAAGTTTAAGAGGAATATCTCCTAATTGGCCATAGGCTTCCTTGCGATCACGGGTGACACCTGGCAGATCATGCACAATGGCCATGCGCTTGCCACACAGGCGATTAAAAAGGGTCGACTTCCCAACATTAGGACGTCCCACAATCGCTAGTTTTAAGGCATATTTTCTACAAAAAGTTTCTGAGAGAGTCATCTAAATACCAGGTTAGTTATAGAGGTAAGACAAGCAAATTAACCACAAGACGCAGAAAACTAAGGATTAACAATCACTTTACTGTAAGTGAGTTTAGAATTCATTCATCTCATAGGCTTCCTAGGTTCCATGCACAAAATTTTGTAAGATCACCTCATAAGACCCAACTGTGTCATCCCCTTGACACCTAGGTGAATTTTGTTAGGATCACTCATAAGATAGTCCTCTTTCTCTGCCTCTTTCTCTGCTCTTAAATTTTGTTCACGGAAACTTATCTAATGAAATGCCATCAGCTCTCCTCCATCCGTCAAAAGATAGAGCGTTTCATGAGCCACAATAGGAGGCACCGAGACAGATGAATTTAGCTGTCTTTCAGCAAGAGTGCTCCCATTGGCTGGATCTAAGGCCAAAAGAACACCTCGTGTATTGACTAAATAAAGCTTATTTCCAGCAACGATCGGCCCTTCCCAAATAACTTTATGGGGATTTTCCAACTCAGAATCAAGTTTTCTTACCCATACAACTTGACCATAATCGCGGGTCAAGCATAAAATCTCATTATGTGAATTGACCATAAAAATATACCCCCCTATCACTGCCGGGGTCCGAGTCCCTCCAATATTTCGCTCCCACAGTCTTTCTCCTCGGCGTAAATCATAGGCCGCCATTTTATGATTATGACCAATGACAATCACTTTATTTTGATCAATCACAGGCAACGCTCTGATATGAGAAAGAGAAGAAAGAGAGTCCGGACGCCTTGTCGAACTTAAGGTTTCTGTCCACAGTTGATGTCCATTTTCCGATTTAAGCGCAAAAATTTCGCCTGAGGAATATGTTACAACAACAACACCTTTAGAAACGACGGGACTTGCTGTCCCAAGAAGTCCTGCATGTTCAGTTATCCCAGCGTGCTCCCATAGACGCGCCCCACTTTCAGCATCCAGAACATCTAACTGATTACTAATTGTTAAGACATAAAGCCGTCCATCTGCGCACGTCGGCGCGGCTCGAACAGGACTTGTGGTTAAAATTCGCCAAAGGATTTGGCCAGATTTTGCATCGAGGGCTAAAACTTCCGCATGAGGAGATGTGACAAAAATCTTTCCCTTACCATATGCCAAACCACCACCAATAATTGAGTCCTGTCGCCCTTCAGGGGATATATCTGACTCCCACAAAACTTCTCCTGAAGAAGCCTGAAAGGCTTTCACACGCCCTGACGTATCAAGAGCATAAACCACTTCTTCATTGACAATAGGGGAAGATAAAAATCGTCCTTCTCCATTTCCAGAACCAATGGAAACAGCCCAATAGGGCTCAATCGTGTCTTTCAAGGAAAGGTGAGGCATAAAATGCTCTGCACCTCCCCCGACTTGGGGCCAATCTCGTCCTAACTCAGAAGGAGGGAGAAGAACAGAAACGTCTTTTGTCTCTACGTCAACCTTAACTGAATTTTCATAGTTTACGACAGCCACACGCGTTCCTGTAATAGGGATTTTCTGAGCGTCGCACGCAGCGAGCGCAAGAGCTGCTAAAATCAAACCTATGTGTTTTTTCATGAGTGCGGTTCCTTTTCACCATGCCCCTCTTCTAAAGAAAAAGGAACATCAATTTGAGAGAGCATTAAACTCGCCCGGATTTGTTCAGATATCGTAGCAAACGGTTGTTCAAGAATTCGAAAATAATCTTCTGCAGCTTTGACTGAATCCCCTTGTTTGAGTTTTTCCAGTGCTAAAAGCTCAAGAGCCAGGGGAGCCCATGCATTATTAGGAGCCGCTAAAGACTCGATTGAAGCAAGGGCTGTGGGATTAACAGAAGGACGAGCGGCCATTAAAATTTTTGGCAAATTGCTTAAAGCAGGATCTCCCGCATTGCTTTGCGAAATTTTCGTATAGACAACTTCTGGATCTGGCAGAAGCGCTGCCTCATAAAGGGAAGCGAGTTTACCATATCCTCCCTTTTCCGTTGAAATCTCTTGAAAAGCTTTTAAAGCTTCTTCTCTTTTTCCTTGATTCACAAGCTCTACGGCTTGAGAAAATGAAACATGGCTTCGCAACTGGCTTTTATGTTTAAAATATGTCCAAAGTGTATAGCCCACCGTTCCAATCACAATTGCCAAGGCTATTCCAATAACCAGATTTCCATATTTTCGCCATAAATTGACAATTTTCTCTTCTTTAATATCTTCTTCTAATTCTCTTAAAAAATCAGACATCGTTAAGCTCCTGTTTTCTCTAATACCTTAGTTTAAGACATCCCATTGGTAAAGAGTGATCTCAGTCCCTATTCACTGTTTTATGCATCAAGAATTTGATTTTATCCTCCCTTTACGTTTATACTCTTTCTAAAGGAGACTTTATAGATGACTGCTTCCCCTCCTCCCATTGATCAACTCACTCTTCGTACCATTGCAATGCCACGGGACACAAATCCGTCTGGTGACATTTTTGGGGGGTGGCTTGTCTCTATGATGGATATGGCAGGAGGAACCGTTGCCATACACCAATCAAAAGGACGCGTGGTTCTGGCGGGCATCCATAAAATGTCTTTCTTACTACCTGTATTCGTCGGCGACGAAGTCAGCTGCTATGCTCGCATTGTTAAAATAGGCACGACATCCATTCAGGTTAATGTTGAAGCGTGGGTGCGTCGCCCCACAAATGGCAACACGCATAAAGTAACAGAAGGGGTTTTTACGTTTGTGGCCATTGACGAAAATAGAAAACCACGATCTATTGCTCGAGACTAAATAAGACACATGAAATTTTAATAAATAAAAAACTTCTTTCTTTATTTAATAATCTTAATGATATTAAAATTTGAAATATTTCTTTTTTCTTTTCAACACAGTATCCAAAAATATCGGGTAGCGTAGGTAATTTTATATTGTTTTAACCTTCTTATCAGATAATCAATTTTTAATGAAAAAGCAGTTTAAACACCTATGAATAAAATGAATGCAATTGCTCTAAACATGCAAGCTTCAAGCATACAAATAATAATAAATAGTAGCACAGAAAAAATGAATCAGAAAATTGGAGAATTAAAAATGGATATTTCAATATTTTTAGCCAAAGCAATTGGATTTTATTATATAATTATGAGTCTTTCATTTTTTATAAAAAAAAGAAAATTAAAATTGCAGATTATAAATATTATGAACAATCCTGCATTAATGTTAGTTACCAGTTTTATTGCTCTCATCATGGGGATCCTTATCGTTGTAAGCCATAATATTTGGACAGAGGATTGGAGAGTTATCATCACGATAGTGGGCTGGATGGTTCTAATTAAAGGAATTAATATAATCCTATTTCCAGAGTTCTTAGTCAATATGAGTATAAAATGGATACAAAATAATATTTTCTATTACACAACATTTTCTTTCGTATTTCTAATTGGAACTATTTTAATTTATTATGGGTACGCGCAAAGTTAATAAAATAGATATCTAATGTTAATGCTTGCTTTAGGAAAATTAAAATCACTTCTTCTTCACAAAAAAACGCGCAACCTTGCTTAAGACAGCGTTTGGATTGGAGCTATCCACATAGCAGAAGCTCGTTACACTCTAAAGGATAGCTTGAAAACCATAATCCACCCCCTCCACACCAACCTAACATAAAATCTACATATTTTTTAGGTTGTCCCTTGAATTGAAAAGTGCTTTCATATTTTTAGTGAGTGGAAGGACTCTATTTTCATTTTTTGCAATCCAATATTTGTATAAAAAAGATTGCACGTGATGGTTTTTTCGTCTTACGCTTTTCCTAATTAATAAAAAAAGCCTTCGTATAAAAAAAGAAAGGATATGAGAATGAAGCAGTTACTCCTAAGTTTAAGTCTGTTTTTTTCGATGGGTGGACAGATTCAAGCCGTCAAACTCTATCTTCTGTCAAATCATGGTAATGCAGGAGATCATAATCAGACTTTAGGAATCGCCGCAGCCCTAGAAAAACTTTCGCACCAAAAGATTACCCTAAAAGATTTGGATACAAAGCTGATAACACCCCCCGAAATTAAAGCTGAAATTGACAAAGACTTACTTCAGGAAAAAGTCATTGTCGTCGGATCCGGAGAAGGCGGCATTGAGGGAATCAAGGATTTATCCCCACAGCCCAATCTGACGATCTGCTTAACGTCTCATATGTTTTTAAAAGAGTATCAAGACCCTGCCCTTTTACAAAAGGTTACTTTTATCGCTCTTCCGATTCATGAGACAATCTCAAACCAAGAACTGCTCGGAGAAAAACTTATCAAAACAGTTGGGGTCTCTCATAATCGTCAGGCAGAAACAGCAAATAAAATTTATGAGGAATGGAAAAAAGACCTTCCCACTTGCAAAGAATATCTGGGCGTTGTTCTGGGGGGAGACGCTCCTACACCTTCAAAAGAAATCAAACTGTTCACAGAACAAGATGCCTCGAAACTCGCAGCGTACATTGCTCAACATGCTCAAAATGCCTGTATTCTTGTCTTGAATGGACCGCGAACAGGAAAATATGGAGCTGATAAAAAAGAAATTATGACCGTTCATCGCCAAGGCCAGTCGGATGCGATTACAAAATTCTTTCAACAAAGTCTTGCAGCTCAAGGGGTTAAGAACGTGAAGTTCTTTGACTTCCAACATAACACTCCAGAAAACAAAGCCTGGGTTCTTCCTTATAATTCTTTTGATCTTGTTGTGGGAGCCGTGAAAGCAACCCATGGAAAAATGCTTATTCCCGGTGAATCCACCTCTATGATTTCAGAAGCGATTGATGTGTTGCCTCCTGGTCATGTCCTTGTTTATGAAAATAACCCCATGAACGAAGTTCATAACGCTCATGTGACAAGCGAACTGGCGGCAGGACGCATCGCTGTTTTGCAAAACTACCGTGACGTTCTCACGCCGAAAACAAATGCCGAAGGTCCAAAGCCAAGCGCCGCCCAAGTTATTGCCCAACAACTGTGGAAAACGGTCAATCAACCGGAAAGCGTCGGTGTTAAAAACTGAAAAGCATCAGGTTTTGTCACTAAAAGGTTAACTAACCTCTGGTAATTGCTTCCAATTTTGTGTGAAAGAGGGACTTTTCCAAGTCGCTTTCGGCTGCCAGGAGATGTTAACCCCTTCGCTTGCGAAAACAAGAGAGCCTTTGCCATATCGATAATTGAGCTGATCAATAGATTTAAGAACGGCTCTGCGCTTTAAAGAGTGTTCGTTTTCTTTTTCTTCTGTGAAAAGGGAGGGAATTTTTTGATCTTCTGGAGAAAGGTTAAGAGCCATAACAGCCACTTTTTTGTAAGAGAGGTGTTCTCTAAAAACCTGATCTAAAGCTAAAGTGGCCGCTGTGATAAGGGTTGCATTATCTTGAGAGGGACAAGAAAGGGGGATGAGGTGGGTATTACTGTAAAATCTTCCTTTTTTATCAAAAGGATTCGTACGAACAGAGATGCTGAGAAGAGAGGTTTTACGACCCTCAACTCTTAATCGATAAGCTAAGGAACTTGCATGAAAGCTTATAGCTTCCCTCAGGTCTTCAAAAGTCGTTAGGGGAATGCCAAAAGAGCGAGAGGAAATCATACTTTTTTTAGAAGGAGCCGTTTCTTCAACACTTAAGCAAGCCTTTCCTTTAAGCTCAAGAGCTGTTCTCGCAAGAACGATATTAAAAGCTTTTTTTATCCACCGGGGATCGGCTTGCGCTAATTCTAACGCTGTGGTCAACCCCAATGTGTTAAGCTTCTTTGACCATCGAGAGCCAATTCCCCATACATCCTGAAGAGAAACTTGTCCCAAGAGAGCTTTTGTTTTCTCAGGTGTCAGGAGAGCATAACACCCAGAAGGATGTCTCTTTGCCATGCTATTTGCCACTTTTGCTAAGGTTTTCGTAGGACCGATGCCCACACTGACTGGAATTCCTGTCCATTTTTTAACTATTTTTCTGATATCGCACCCATAAGCGAAGAGCTCATCCTGGGAGAGCGTACTTAAATCTAAAAAAGCCTCATCAATAGAATAAACTTCGAGGATGGGTGAAAAAGCCTTAAGCGCTTCCATCACACGAGAGGAGATATCTCCATACAGAGAAAAATTAGCGGAAAAGACATGAATATTGTGCTTTTTTATCATATCGCGAATTTTAAAAAGAGGGGCTCCCATGGGAATACCCAAAGCTTTTGCCTCAGAAGACCGTGCAATCGCACAACCATCATTTGAAGACAAAACAATGACGGGTTTTTTCTCAAGATGAGGTTGAAAAATCCTCTCACAGGAAACATAAAAAGCATTGCAATCTATTAAAGCAAACATGGCGGCTATATCAAAGAATGGATGACATTGGTGACAACACCCCAGGTGGAGAAACTATCCTCCTCTGTGACAATAATGTCTGGGTAATCCGCATTCTCAGCACATAAAAGGACTCTATTTTTTTCTTTTTCCAATCTCTTAACTGTCATTTCCCCATTCAAAACCGCAATCACAATTTTACCATTTGTGGGTGTTAACGAACGATCCACAATAAGCAAATCCCCGGGGAATATGCCCACATTTTTCATGGAATCACCAGTCACGCGGACAAAAAAAGTAGCCGCTTTATGCCGAATCAGATGATCATTAAGATCAAGCGTTCCCTCACTAAATTCGTCGGCAGGAGAGGGAAATCCAGCTTGAACCCGAGATTCAAAAAGAGGAGAACGTAAAGCAGAGGAAACCTTTCCAGCGAAAATTTCTCCTATATCTACACGATAGAGGGCATCAAGCTTTTGGCAGTTCTGAAGCTCTTGTAGTTTTTGCACAAGAGGAAGAGGCAAGCGAATGGCTTTCGTGGGAATAGGATTTGGTTTTCGACCGGCTCCTGGTTTTCTTTTACGAATTTCAGCTTGCGACATCAGAACTCTCCTTAAAAAACTTAATGTAAAACTTCTTTTATATCTGTACAGAAATTACATACAGAAAGGAAGGGGTAATATGGATAAAAATCCTACCTGATGAGGGTTAATTTTGAATTAAAAAAGAAAAAATTAATTGGTTACAGGATGACGCAGCCAACGAAATGAGTCCTAAAAATATGGCCAAGTTAAGGACATAACAAATGTGTAGAGCGTAATTTAAACTTCTGCACATTGAGATCTTGCTACAGGCTGCGCAAAAATCACTTGCGAGAGTAGATAAAAAGGGTCTATCGCAAATTATCTTTGTTAATATTTTTCTGTTGTCAGCGAGAAAAAATTAGTAGATAATAACATGAGTAAGGTCAGCCTCTCCACTCTTTTGTTTCCCTTTTGTGCAGGATTTAACGATGCGCGCGATTCATAAAACCGCTCCCTCGAAAACCCTTTTTGGGTTTGTGTTTTTTTTCCTAAAAAAACAATGGATAAAGCTCCTTGTTATGCAGTTTCTTTGGTTTGCCTGGTCTTTAGATCAAACGGTGTTTCCGCTCCTTTTTGGAAAAATCATTGACGGATTTACCAATTACGTGGGTCTTAGAGCCGAGGCTTGGCCGGTTTTAAGTGCGCCTATTTTGGGAGCGATGGGATTGTGGGTCGGGATTGAAATCTCTTTTAGGTTGGGAGGCATTTTGATGGCTAATGTCTTTCCAACGCTTGAAAAGCAAATTCGTATGTATATGTTTTCTCATATGCAAGACCAATCCCAAGCTTATTTTTCCACGCATTTTGCCGGGAATATTTCAACTAAAATTTCAGATATGGTTGATAATATTAATCATGTCCTGAATTTAATTATTACCCTCTTTCTACCCATGTTTTTGGCAGTCATCATTTCTACAGTTATTTTTTATCAATTGAGCCCTTTTTTTGCGACGGTGCTCATTGGGTGGGCTTTGATTCATATGGGCATTGGCATTATGTTCGCTTCCCGCTGTACTTATTACTCCACTATTCACTCAGAAACACGAAGCCAATTGAATGGTCGTATCGTCGATAGCTTGACCAATTATTTTGCCGTTAAGATTTTTAGTAATAAGAAGTATGAGCTTAATTTTGTGGGCGATTTGCAAAAACAAGAACAAAAGCAAAACAAGCAGCAGCTTGTCTATATTGAGAAGGTGCGTGTGGTCTTAGGAATTTTGTCTTTCCTAGGCCCTGGCCTTGGTCTCAACGGATATGCCTATTGGTGTTGGACCCATCATTTAGTGACGGTGGGAGACATCGTCCTTGTCTTTAACACTTCATGGAATATTATCATGATGTTATGGTGGGCGAGCATTGAACTGCCTAATTTTTTTAAAGGGATAGGAGTTTGCCAGCAAGCCCTTTCGCTCCTTCAAGCGCCAATTACTCTTGTGGATGCACCCCAAGCTAAGGAATTAAGCATACGACAAGGAAAAATTCAGTTTCAAAAAGTACACTTTCAATATCCAAACATGTCTCCTCTTTTTAGCAATAAGTCTATTCTCATTAAGCCTGGTGAAAAAGTGGGGCTTGTCGGGTACTCGGGAAGTGGAAAAACAACTTTTGTGAATCTTATTCTTCGACTTTTTGATATTCAATCGGGTCAAATCCTGATTGATGAGCAAGATATTGCAGGGGTGACCCAAGATAGTCTTAGAAAAGCAATTTCTTTTATTCCCCAAGACCCTACTCTTTTTCATCGGACATTGCTGGATAATATTCGGTATGGCAAGCCGGATGCTTTTGAAGAGGATGTCATCGTTGCCGCTCAAAAAGCCCATGCCCATGAATTTATTATGACTCTCCCTCAGGAATATCATACCCCCGTGGGGGAGAGAGGGATGAAACTTTCCGGTGGCCAACGCCAGCGCATTTCAATTGCACGAGCTATTTTGAAAAACGCCCCTATTCTCATTTTGGATGAGGCAACGAGTGCTCTTGATTCTTTTACAGAAGCAAACATTCAAGAAAGTCTTTCTACCTTAATGACGGGAAAGACGACAATAGTTATTGCTCACCGTCTTTCTACACTTCTGAACATGGATCGTATTCTTGTGTTTGATCAGGGGAAAATTGTTGAAGATGGGACTCATGAGGCATTGCTCGCAAAGCAAGGATTATACTATTCCTTATGGGAAGCCCAAATAGGTGGCTTTTTGCCCGATGGCGCGAAAGAGAGTGAAGCGTGAACCTTTCGTGTGAGTAGTTCTGTCATTCTTATGAAGAAACATGAATTTTTTTAAAGAATTCAGTGGTCGGAATGATTTTTGATTGCATGATTACGTAAGTCTAACGATTCAAGGCTATTGAGTCGATAGTTTCTTCAAGAAAAGTAGACCTGGCTAACTATCTCTACAGAACTTGAGATAATCCTACCTTAAGGATCTTTTTCATGACCGTGGGTAGGGCATAGTTTTGCAAATCTTCAGGGTGAACCCAGATGCCTTCAAAAGAGGACGTATCACGTACAGGGCTAACGTCAATGACTAAATGAAAATGGGTAAACGTATGTTTCACAAGAGGCCCTTTTCCAGGTGTATTTTTGGTTTCCCAAGAGGTGGTAGGGACTTCCATCATTCCGCCCAATAGTCCTTTAAGGGGGCGTTTTCGCAGTAAAAGGGCTCCGTCTTCTCGCCGGATAATAAAGGCGGTGGCATAGCGTGTGGGAAGCGTTTGCTTGGGCAGCATAAGGGGAAATTTTTCAACAGCGTCCATTGCCAAAGCTTTACATTCTGATTGGAAAGGACAGGTGCCACAAGATGGATTTTTGGGTCGGCACACTAAAGCGCCTAATTCCATGAGGGCTTGTGTGAAATCTCCACATTGTTTGTCAGGTAAAAGGGTATGTAGCTTTTCCCTGGTTTCTTTCTCAGGTTTAGGAATAGGGAGAGCAAAATAGCGACTTAAGACGCGCATCACGTTGCCATCAACAGCAGCTGCTTTTTTGTCAAAAGCAATAGAGACAATGGCCGCGGCAGTATAGGGGCCAATCCCGGGGAGTTTTAAAAGGTCCTCCTCGGTGGAGGGAAAAGTTATGGCAAGTTCTTTGGCACACTTATGGAGATTGCGCGCTCGGGAATAATATCCCAGACCTTGCCAGGTGACGAGGACTTCATCGAGAGAGGCCATCGCCAAATCTTGAACAGTCGGCCATTTCTCAAGAAATCGATTAAAATAAGGAATGACGGTTGCAACTGTTGTTTGTTGTAACATGATCTCGCTTAGCCAGGTGTGGTAAGGATTTTTAACTTCCATACGCCAGGGAAGCTTGCGTTGGGCATTATCGTACCAAGAGAGGAGTTTTTCTGAAAACACTTTCCAAACCTTCTAAAAGATTTTAGTCTAACCTTATGAAGTACCCTATCAAGATGCTACCAACCCGCCTAGGTTTTTATACGCAAAAAATCGTAAAGCCTGTATTTAAGGCCCGAGGATTGATGGAAGGCAAGATTATTACCCACTGGTCTCAGATTGTGGGAGAAAAGTTTTCTCGGCTTGCGATACCCGAAAAAATAACTTTTCCTCAGAGAAAAAGGTCGGAAGGGACGTTGCACTTAAGCGCTACGTCATCAGGAGCTCTGCTGATTCAATATGCCCAAGATTTGATTTTAGAGCAGGTGAATACTTTTTTTGGTTATAAAGCTCTGTCAAAGTTATGGGTCACCCATGGCTTTGTTCCTCCTGAACAGATTCTTTTAAAAGAATCTGTCGTGCCTTTATCTGAAGAAAAGCAAGAATGGATTGAGGAACACATAGGACAGGTTATTGATCCTGGATTGAAAGAATGTCTTGAAAAACTTGGTAAGGCTGTTTGTCGATAAAAAAGCATTGCCTCAGTCTAGGGCTTCGTGACAAAATTGTGTAAGATCAACTCATAAGATCAAGCTGTGTCATCCCCGCG
>JAIEOZ010000190.1 GCA_019750035.1 Alphaproteobacteria bacterium
AGTGGCACCTTCTTAGTTGAATTTCTTAAAAACTGCAAGGGGGAAATCTACTGTGTCTTAAGAAACCCTCAATACCCTTTGGGTTTTCATTGAGGAAAGATTAACGTTTCGAATGTGAGAGACGGTGCCACCACGAGCGACTCTTCGAACTTCTGTTTTAGGAGGATGAGTTGCTGCCTTTACTAACTGTAATGTTTTACCAGTGGCAAAACGATGAATGTGCTTGGTTGGAGAAGAACCTAAGCGACTCTCTGCAAGGTAAACCCTTTCAGATTTTTTTTCTTGATGCCATGCTGCAAGAACACTTTTTCGATAGGGGATATGATGGGTAGGATTGGCAGAATGATAATGAGCAACAGCTGTGTGCCAGGAGGCGCGTTCATTTTTCAATCTTGCCAGAAAGTGAGCTGCGTAGGCCACGTTTTTAGCAGGATCAAACGCTTCACTTAAAGTTCGAAAAGCATCGGGATGATAATAAAGATTAACCTGCATACACCCCACATCAATGCTTTTAATGCCTTTGTTCTGCATCTTGATGACGGCAGCAATGGCGGCTTGTTTTGTCGGGAAAAAATAGCCTTGACCTTGCGCATTTATGGTCCAAGGCCACGCGACGATGCGGCCTGTTTCATCCTTACGACCGGATTCAACTTTTGAAATAGCATGTAAAAGTCCTTCAGGAATACGATGCGTTTTTTCATACTGAGTAATATGAGTCGCACAACTGTTACTGCTGTAACTGTCGCCCATCAACGCTAAAAAAACAAAAACCACCCACAGTGAGGTCACTAAAAGAGTTAATTTACATAAAGGCCATAAAGGGGTAATCATTCTTTTTTTCCAATATAAATCATTCTTATCCCTTATGCATAGGACAGAATACATTACTAAATCGTTAACAAAGATGAAAGGAAGAATTAAAACTAATTTTTAGCTATTTCGGTATAAGTGGTTATAATTAAAATTATATTTTTATTTTTTTATAAATCTAAACCATAAATCATGTTTTTTTATCATTAATAAAGTATTAGTTAAGTCTTAAAAAATTTTTAGAGAGGAGGAACTCAGGAGGGTTAAAATCGTCAAAGAAATAGGCTTCACTATCATCAGAAGACATGTATACCCTATGAGAAGAAAGTTAATCTTGGATTCTATGGTTCAATGACCCGTCTTTTAAAAGTTTCGCAAGCGTTTTCTCGAGCAGCGAAAAGTTATGATTGCCACGCTCTGATTCAAAATTTTGTTGCTCAAAGACTAGCAAAAAAAATCTTTAATCAGGTAGATTCCTCATTAGGGGATGTTTTGGAAGTCGGGTGTGGTACAGGAATTTTGAGTCAACATTTGGCTTCAAAAGCTGCTTTTTACGTTTTGACAGATATTTCTCTTGCCCTTTTGCAAAAGGCTGAAGAAAAAGTGAGGAATGCACAGGTTATTCCTTTGGTTGTTGATGGGGAGCATCCTTGTTTTACGGCGTCTTTTGATCTTATCATTTCAAATCTGGCGCTTCACTGGTTCCAAGATCCGAAAGCAGCTCTTACCCGTCTCACAGCATGCTTAAAACCAGGGGGAAGCCTTTATATCAGTATATTGGGGAACAACACGTTTCATGAATGGAGAACGGCTTCTAGTCTGGTTGAAGCCCCTTGCGGTGCTTTAGATTTTATTACCTTCGGCCAGCTCAAAAATTGGCTTCCTCTTTCAGGAACTCGTCTTGTGGAAGAAGAATGGGTAACTGTCAAGCCTGCAAATGCGCTTGAATTTTTGCGCAGTTTAAAAGCGATGGGAGGGGGGGTGCCCCATCCTGGTCATCGTCCTTTACCCTATAAAATCTTTAAAGAAGTGATGGATGTTTATAATCAAAACCCACAGGTATCTTGTCAGATTTTGTATGGGATCTATCAGCGGCCTGAAAAAATGCAAGAAGAATGACTACCATCTTTTTTCAGAGCTCTGTATAGTAATCAAAGTTTTGTGGGTTAAAAAACAACAGGGAAGATGGATAGTTTTGAATTTAACAAAATGGTTGCCGCGATTCTTATTGCCCTGCTTACGGTTAAAGGGGCTAGTTTGATTTCTGAGATTCTTATTCATCCTCATATGCTTAAAGAAAATGTTTTTAAAATTGCAGGTGTTGAAGCAACGCAAACGGCTGATGGAGGATCTGCACAACCCAAAGGACCAGCCCCTATTGAACCTTTGTTGGCAAGTGCGAGTGCTGAAAAAGGAGCACAGGTTTTTAAAAAGTGTGCCAGCTGCCATACCATTGATGCAGGGGGGGCCAATCGAGTAGGGCCCAATCTTCATAATATTGTTGGAGCGCAAAGAGCCAAGCACCCCGGCTATGCTTATTCTCAAGCCATGGAGCAAAAAGGCGGCAGCTGGAGCTACGATGACTTGAATATCTATTTATATAATCCACGTCATTTTGTCCCTGGAACCAAGATGTCCTTTGCGGGTATTAAGGATGATAAAGAACGAGCCGACTTAATTGCTTATTTACGTCAAGAAACAGATAATCCGCCCCCTATCCCTGATGCTCCTGCAGCATCGCCTGGGACACCAGCAGAAAAGCCAGCTGCTTTGGCTCCTACTTCTTCAGCCGCTGTACCACCCATCTCCGCGTCTCCAGTAGCCCCTGAACACTCCCCTCCACAAGAGAATAAACGTTAAAATGATGAGGAACCTTTTAAAATGAAATTATTAAGATTATGTTTACTAAGTTTATTTGTTCTTCCTTTTTCCTTCCTTCATGCTGACAATTCCCCCTCTTCTCCCTCTCAACCCAGTCATGGAATTGCTATTTTTGGGGACCTTAAATACCCTGAAAATTTTACTCATTTTGAGTATACCAATCCAGAGGCGCCTAAAGGGGGAGTGATAAAAGGGGCGGCTTTTGGAAGTTTTGATAGCTTTAATCCTTTCGTGATTAAGGGAAATTCAGCTGCTGGATCGGGCCTTATCCATTGCTCTTTACTTGAAATCGCATCAGATGAGCCTTTTTCATTATATGGCTATTTAGCTGAAAAGGTAGAGGAGGCGCCTGACCATAAAAGCGTGACCTTTACCCTTAACAAAAATGCTAAATTTTCCGATGGGACACCTGTGACAGTCGATGATGTGATTTTCTCGTTCCAGACGTTAGTTAAAAAAGCAATTCCTCTTTTTGCTCAGTACTATAAAGACGTTAAAGCGGTGGAAAAGGGGGGACCTGATCAAGTCAGATTTGTCTTTTCAACAGATAAAAATCGCGAACTTCCGGCAATCTTGGGGCAATTGGTCGTGTTTTCAAAAAACTATTATACAAAACATGACTTTGAAAAAGCGGATTTAACCCCACCTGTTGGGTGTGGACCTTATAAAATTGCAACCTTTCAACCAGGCCAATCGGTCATTTATGAGCGCATTCCAGGATGGTGGGGAGAAAATATTCCTTCTCAAAAAGGTCAATATAACTTTGACATAACGTATATCTATTATCGAGACCAAACCGTTCTTTTTGAAGCTTTTAAGGCAGGAGATCATGATTTCCGCGTGGAAAACATCGCCAAAAATTGGGCTCAAGGCTATGATCTTCCTGCGGTGAAAGAAGGAAAACTGGTCCGCAAGGAAATTCCCAATAAGTTACCCCAGGGCATGGCGATAATGGTTATGAATACTCGCAAGCCCCTTTTTAAAAATCGGAAGGTTCGAGAAGCCCTTGCAAAGGCCTTTGACTTTGAGTGGGCTAATAAAAATCTTTTTTTTAATGCGTATACCCGAAGCTTAAGCTACTTTAGCAACTCTGATATGGCTTCATCTGGGCTTCTTGAAGGGGAAGAGCTCAGTATTTTGGAGCCTTTTAGAGACAAACTGCCTCCTGAGGTTTTTTCAGAAGAATTTAAGCTTCCGATCACAAATGGGATGGGGAATGATCGAAAAGTCACCGCAGAAGTTGATAAGTTATTGAAAGCAGAAGGGTGGGTTGTCAAAAATGGCAAGAGAGTAAATGAAAAAACGGGAGAGCCTTTTGTTTTCGAATTTTTATTGAATGACCCTACGTATGATCGACTTGTGTCTGTGCTGCAACGCAATCTTGCGGCCTTGGGTATTGAGATAACGACTCGGACCGTTACCCCATCCCAATATATTCAAAAAACAACAAATTTTGATTATGATATGATCATGGCCATCATTCCTGAAACTGAAACACCCGGCAATGAGCAGCGTGAGTATTGGCAATCGAAATATGCAGATTTGAAAGATGGGCGAAATTATTCAGGCATAAAAGATCCTGTTGTTGATCAACTCGTTGACCTTGTGATTGATTCCCCAGACAGACCGATCCTTCGGACTCGTGTTCATGCGCTTGATCGTGTGTTACTTTGGAACTATTACGGTATTCCAGGATATCATAGCAAAGTCACGCGAATTGCGTACTGGAACAAGTTTGGGATGCCTGAAAAAAAGCCTAAAGATGGTGTTGGTCTTTATAGCTGGTGGGTAGATCCTGTGCTTGAGAAAAAGCTACAAAGGTAACCGTTCATGATTTCCTATTTAATAAGACGGCTTTTGCTTATTATTCCAACGCTTTTTGGGATTATGGTCATTAATTTCATCATTATCCAAGCCGCTCCCGGAGGACCGGTGGAGCAAATGATTGCCAAAATTCGCGGGAATAACGTGGATGCCACAGCCCGTTTGAGCGGGTCAGGGGCGGAAACAACCCAAGCCCTAGAACAGTTTGGTGAATCCCATCTTTATGAGTCTAAGTATCGGGGCGCTCAGGGCCTGGATCCTGAATTCATTAAAAAACTTGAGAAGATGTTTGGGTTTGATAAACCTCCCCTTGAACGGTTTCTTTTGATGATAAAAAATTACCTGACCTTTAATTTTGGCGAAAGTTACTTTAAGGATCGTTCCGTCATTGGATTGATTATTGAAAGAATGCCTGTTTCTATCAGCATTGGTGTTTGGACAGTCCTCCTGATCTATTTGATTTCCATTCCGTTAGGTATTCGTAAAGCGGTGCTGGATGGGTCTCCTTTTGATATCTGGTCAAGTGCAATCGTGATTATAGGATATGCTATTCCTAGCTTTTTATTCGCCATTCTCCTCATCGTTCTTTTTGCAGGAGGCAGTTTTTGGTCAATTTTTCCCTTACGTGGACTTGTCTCTGATAATTGGCATCAATTGGACTTAGGCTGGAAAATCCTTGATTATTTATGGCATATGGTGCTCCCCATTACGGCTTTGGTGATTAGTGGATTTGCAAGCCTTACCCTGCTCACGAAGAATTCATTCTTAGAAGAAATTAATAAACAGTATGTGACGACAGCGCGCGCTAAAGGGTTAACAGAGCGACGTGTTCTTTTAGGCCATGTTTTTCGTAATGCGATGCTTATTGTGATTGCTGGCATGCCCTCTGTACTCATTCTTATTTTCTTTACAGGGTCTCTCCTGATTGAAGTTATTTTTTCCTTGGAAGGTCTTGGGCTTTTGGGGTATGAGTCAGTGATTAATCGAGATTATCCCGTTGTGTTTGGCACGTTATATATTTTTACCCTTTTAGGGCTTTTATTACATATTATGGGAGATATGACCTATACTTTTGTGGATCCGCGCATTGATTTTGAGCGAAGGATGGGATAATGGCGTTCTCACCTCTTACAAAGCGACGTCTCCATCAATTTAAAGTTAATAAAAGGGGCTATATTTCCTTCTGGATTTTTTTGGTTCTCTTCTTCCTTACGCTTTTTGCTGAGTTTATTGCGAATGATAAACCTCTGCTTGTTCGCTATAATGAGCATACCTATTTTCCTATTTTTCAAGAATACCCCGAAACAACCTTTGGGGGGGAATTTGAAACAGAAGCTAATTATCGAGATCCTTTTGTTCGAGACTTAATTGATAAAAAGGGGTGGATGATTTGGCCCATGATTCCTTATAGCTATAATACGGTCAATTATGATTTACCCGTACCCGCGCCAGCACCTCCCTCAAAAGAAAATTGGTTAGGAACAGATGACCAGGGTCGAGATGTGCTGGCACGCTTGATTTATGGGTTCCGTATATCTGTTTTGTTTGGACTGACATTAACTCTCTTTAGTTCGTTAATTGGAGTGGCAGCAGGAGCTGTGCAGGGGTATTTCGGAGGAATAACGGATCTTGTTTTCCAAAGGTTTATGGAAATATGGTCTGGTATGCCTGTCTTGTATTTATTGATTATCCTGGCAAGCTTGGTCCAACCCAATTTTTGGTGGATCTTAGGGTTGATGTTGCTTTTTAGTTGGATGGCTTTAGTGCCTGTCGTTCGAGCCGAATTTTTAAGGGCACGAAATCTTGATTATGTCAGAGCAGCGCGAGCTCTAGGTCTTGCAACACCGCGCATTATTACTCGCCATGTGCTACCCAATGCAATGGTTGCCACCCTCACATTTGTACCTTTTATCCTGAATGGATCTATTGCAATATTAACCTCGCTTGATTTTTTAGGGTTTGGGCTTCCTCTTGGATCACCTTCGCTGGGTGAAATGATCAATCAAGGAAAAAATAATCTTCAAGCTCCCTGGCTTGGAATAACAGCTTTTGCGGTTCTTGCATTGATGTTAACTCTTTTAATATTTATTGGGGAAGCTGTGCGAGATGCCTTTGATCCTCGGAAGGCAAACTTATGATAAAACCTTTGTTATCCGTTGAGAATTTGAGTGTTCACTTCCGACAGGGCGACACAGTTATTGAAGCTGTGAAGTCCGTTTCGTTTACCCTTAATCCGCATGAAACTTTAGCGCTTGTGGGGGAAAGTGGATCGGGAAAGTCAGTAACGGCCCTATCTATTCTTCAACTTTTGCCTTACCCAAAGGCATCTCACCCCATAGGTCATGTTTATTTTCAAGGACATGATTTAGTGGGGGCAGGGGAGGGGTATCTGCGTGAGATTCGTGGCAATAAAATTGCTATGATCTTTCAAGAGCCCATGACGTCTTTGAATCCTCTGCATACGGTTGAAAAACAAATTGGAGAAGTTTTACAAATTCATAAAGGCTTAACAGGGGAGGTGGCTCGCAAGCGTTGTCTTGAAGTTCTTGAAATGGCAGGATTTAAAGACGGGAAGTCCCGTCTACAAGCTTATCCTCATCAACTTTCTGGTGGTCAACGACAACGAGTTATGGTCGCTATGGCCCTTGCTTGTGAGCCGCAAATCCTCATTGCAGATGAGCCAACAACCGCTTTGGATGTCACAATTCAGGCTAAGCTCTTAGATCTTTTGAAAAAGCTTCAAAAAAAACTGGGCATGGCCATGCTCCTGATTACCCATGACTTAGGAATCGTGCGGAAAATGGCAGATCGTATTGTCGTAATGAAAGATGGTAATGTGGTCGAGGAAGGAGATATAGAAGCCGTTTTTGCTTCTCCTGCTTCCCCTTATACCCGCCGTCTTATTCATTCTTTCCCCAAAGGAGAGGCTGTTCCTGTCTCTCCTGACACACCTCTCTTGCTTAAAGCCGATAATCTGAAGGTTCACTTTGATATTCGTGAAGGCATTCTTCGAAGAAAGGTTGGAGACATTAATGCCGTTGATGATGTGAGCTTTAGCTTAAAGGAAGGTCATACTTTGGGGATTGTTGGGGAAAGTGGATCAGGAAAGACAACCCTTGCCATGGCCCTCTTGCGGCTTGAAAAAAGTCAAGGAATCATTAGCTTTAAAGGTCAAGAAATTCAAGATTTTTCTCGAAAAGCTCTCCGTGCTTTGCGACGAGAAATACAGGTTGTTTTCCAAGATCCTTACGGCTCATTGAGTCCACGAATGAGCGTAGGACAAATTGTTGCGGAAGGGCTTGAGATTCATAAGCTGGCGAAAACAATGGAATTAAAAGATCTTCAAGTGATCCAAGCTCTTATGGAAGTCGGACTTGATCCTGAGGCTCGCCACCGCTATCCTCATGAATTTTCTGGGGGACAACGTCAACGTATTGCTATCGCTCGTGCGATTGTCTTAAAACCAAAGCTTCTCATCTTAGATGAACCAACATCTGCTTTGGATCGATCCGTACAAGTGGATGTTATTGACTTACTCCGAAAATTGCAAACGAGCCATAAGCTTGCTTATCTTTTTATTAGTCATGATTTAGCTATTGTGCGAGCCATTAGTCATGATGTTTTGGTGATGAAAAAAGGGAGAATTGTGGAACGTGGTTCAACAGCGTCTATCTTTATGTCTCCTCAAAAGTCTTATACAAAATCTCTGATTAAAGCAGCTTTTGACTTGAAATTTTAAATGTTTTTTCTATTTCTTGATTTTTTCTTGTTCAATGGAAGATTCATTAGATTGATCTCAACTTATTTTTGTTGGATATTTGGAGAATGAATTCGTGAATAAATTTGCTTCTCTGCGGACAAAAACCTATCTAAAAAAACTGAATTTTCATCATGATATCCTGGATAATAAGGGTTTAGGTAGCTTGGATAATAAAAAAAGGGATTGAAATATTTTCCTAAAATATCTCTTTCAAGGATGAACAAGCTACGAATTTCAATGTTTAAATATGTTTGAAATTTTGGTAAGGTCACATTCCCAAAAAATTTTTGTTTGGTAAAGTATGATTTTCCTAAATAATCTATACTTGTGGGTAATTCCGAGTGCGCGTGAAAGTGCTTCGTTGAAAAGTCATGAGGAGGAGAGGGGACAACAGAAAAATTGTTGTGTGGAGGAAATACTATTGATGGTGGTATAGACTTTATTTCTGATGATTGTTCTTGTGGCAAAGAATCTTCAACTACGCTCGTGTCCAATGGAATATCTTTTTCTTTCCTCTCTTTTATCGTAGATGGACTGCTACTTACTCTTTTTCTGTGCCCTACCTGATGTGGAGGAGAAGGAATGACTTGAAAATGTTCAGGTTGATGACTATTAGAATCAATGTTTGATGAAGAAGCTCTACAGCTTATATAAAATATAGACGGAGTTAAAAAAAAGAGCAAACAAATGGTAAGCATAAAAAATATTTTTGTTTTCATTTTTTTCGCTATCTATATCAAATTGCTTAATTTATGTTTTTTATTATAGCAAATAAATAATGAAAAAATAATGAAAAAATCAAATTTTCATTTTTCTTCAAGTTTTTCGAGAATTTGGGTATAAAAATTAACACGATTTAGGCTAAAGGAATTGACTATTACTCCGTCCAGCGTGTAGCCCAATCCAAAGTTAAGATATTATATTTAATAATAAATTAAATCATTTTATGTAGTATTTATTTTTACCTATAAACAGAAAGGAACACTAGCATGCAACAAGGATTTTTAACCCACAAAACAGGATCTCTTTCTAAAATCCTCATGGGAACTGCCATGATCGGATTTTTCGGGATTTTCTCTCCCAATACGGCCGCTAAAGCTGTAGATTGTGATCATTTATATCATCAACACGAGTGTGAAAGTAACGATGCCTGTTACTGGAGCTCCTGGGGCCCAAGTTGTGTGGGCGAGCAGCACTGTGCGGGTTTAGATGAGACGACGTGTAGCCAAACGGCAGGATGTTTTATGAGCTATCCAAGCTCAGATATGGGCACCTGTTATCCTAAGCACTGGTAATAATGGTCTCACTCCATTTATGCGGCTTCATCCCTAAAATTCACTTAAAACGACTTTTAAGGGATGGGGTCGCCTAGATGATGATCCTCTCAAGGAGCTCCCTCCTAATTCACGCCCCGTGGATATTCCCCACATTCTAAATAATCAGCAACAATTCTTTCAGCAATTTGCACGGCATTAAGGGCCGCTCCTTTACGTAAATTATCACTGACAAGCCAGAACAAAAGGCCATTTTCAACCGATTTATCACGACGAATCCGGCTAATGAACACTGAGTCCTCACCTGCAACTTCCGCAGGGGTCACATACCCATCCTCTTGACGATAATCCACAATGGAGAGCCCCGAAAACTCTCGCCATAAAGCCCGCGCTTCACCGACCGACAAAGGATTTTCAAACTCAACAGCCACAGCCATAGAATGACCAATAAACACAGGAACGCGAACACACGTGATCGCCATTCCCACCTCACTTCCTAAAATTTTTTGCGTTTCAGCGGTAACTTTTGTTTCTTCATAGGTTGTTCCATCAGGTAAGAAAATATCGACTTGAGGAATGACATTGAAAGCAATTTGCTTGGGCAGTTCTTCCTTGATCACAGGCTGATTCATATAAATCGCGCGTGTTTGGTTGAAAAGTTCATCCATCGCCGCACGCCCTGCCCCTGAAACAGATTGATAGGTTGAGACGACAACGCGTTTAAGACCTACCTCATCTTTTAAGGGCTTTAAAACCATCGTGAGAGGAATAGCCACGCAATTAGGGTTGGCAATGATGTTACATGTCCGATAACAAGAAAGAGCCTCAGGATTCACCTCAGGAACAACCAAAGGAACTTCCGTTTCCTGACGGAAATGAGACGAGTTATCAATAACAATACATCCTGCCTCTGCCGCAATGGGTACAAACTCTGCTGAAACCGCACTTCCTGCGGCAAAAAAAGCAAAATCAACGTCCGTAAAATCAAAATCCGCAATGGGAATCACATCTAAAACAAGATCTTCACCAAAGGAAACACGCTGACCGATGGACGTTGCAGAAGCTACCGCTTGAATCTCATCAATCGGAAATTTTCGTTCAGCGAGCGTATTTAAAATCTCACGGCCTACATTCCCCGTAGCCCCAACAACAGCAACTCGATACCCCATATGACTCTCCCTACATGCGAATTAAATTAGATCCCCAGGCAAATCCTCCTCCAAAAGCTTCACAGAGGATAAGGTCTCCCTTTTGAATACGTCCATCCCTTACAGCGTGATCTAAAGCTAAAGGAATTGAAGCGGCAGATGTGTTGGCATGATCTGCCCCTGTATGAATAACCTTTGACTCAGGAAGACCTAGCTTTTTCGCTGTTGCATCAATAATACGCTTATTCGCTTGATGGGGAACAAGCCAATCAATTTCATCTCGTGAAATACCATAGTTTTTTAAGATATCTTCGACAGCTTCTTCTAACCGACACACAGCATTGCGAAAAACGTCACGGCCATTCATTTGAATGGCTCCTGTTGTTTGTGTCGTACTCACGCCTCCATTGACATACAAGGCCTCATAGCCACAGCCATCTGTTCGCAGCAAGTTCCCAATAATTCCTCGCCCCGCATCTTGTTGGGCTTCTAAAACCACCGCACCTGCGCCATCCCCGAATAAAACAGCCGTTCGCCGATCACTCCAATCCAATAAGCGACTCATCGTTTCCGCCCCAATGACAAGAGCGGTTTTTGCCATTCCTTGCTTCAGATAGGCATCTGCCGTCGCGAGGGCAAAAACAAACCCACTACAAACAGCCATCTGATCAAAAGCAAAGCCTTTGGAAATTCCTAACTTTGCTTGAACACGTGTTGCTGTTGCAGGAAATGTATGATCAGGTGTTGAGGTTGCGAGAATGATCATATCAATGTCTTGCGGTATGCGCCCTGCTGCTTCTAAGGCGCGTCTGGCCGCTGTAGCCGCCATATCCGATGTATATTCGTCAGAAGCCGCAATATGCCTGGCACAAATGCCCGTTCTTTCAACGATCCATTCATGAGAAGTATCAAGGTCTTCCGCAAGATCATTATTGGTCACTCTCTTTGTAGGAAGATAGCTTCCCGTTCCTATCATCACAGAACGAAGAGTCATTTATGAGTAACCTTTTGCAAAGAAGCCTCCGAGTTAAATTCTTTAAGCAGATGGTCATTCACGTGGGAAGTCACCATATCAACAGCTAAATCAATGGCATGAGCAAAACCCAAAGGGTCTGCTCCTCCATGGCTTTTAATCGCAATTCCATTAAGACCCAACCATATCCCTCCGTTGTAACGTCTGTAATCAAGACGTAATGATAACTTGTTGAGCATGGGTTTTGCTAAGAGATAACCGAGACGTGCCGTCCAAGAACTTTTAAAAGCTTCTTTAATATAGTTAAGTGCAAGCTGCATCACACCTTCCCCGACTTTAATAACCACATTACCTGTAAATCCATCCATCACAACAACATCAACCGTTCCCCGCGTCAGATCATCTCCTTCAATAAAGCCATAAAAATTATTTTTGATAGAAGATGTCCGAATAAGATCGGCAGCTTCTTTTACCGTCGCATTTCCTTTAATATCCTCAGACCCAACATTAATAAGTCCTATTGTAGGATGGGGCAAATGGAGAACATGGCGGGCAAAAATTTCACCCATAATAGCAAATTGTTGAAGGTTTTTAGAGGAGCATTCAACATTAGCTCCTAAATCTAAAATAACAACATCTCCCCTTAAGCTAGGAGCAAGGCTCGCAAGAGCGGGCCGGTCAATGCCTGTCATCGTTTTTAAAATGATTTTTGCAAGAGCCATATAAGCTCCTGTGTTGCCTGCAGAAATGACACCTTGAGCTCGCCCCTCTGCGACAGCTTTAATAGCCTGGCGCATGCTAGAATTTGGAAATCCTCTTATCGCTGCGGCCGGTTTTGTATCTGGGGTAATAACCTCTTCGCAAGGTATAAAAGTAACTTTTCCTGATAATATCTTCGTTTGAGCCAGCAAAGGTTCAACCGTTTCTTTTTGACCAAAAAGCAAAAAATGAACAAAAGGATAACGCTGTGCTGCGATTTGCAGCCCTTGAATGACGACTTCAGGGGCTTTGTCTCCGCCCATTGCATCAACAGATAACGTAAATGTCACTCCAGAGTCTCCCTCTTATTGGAAGATCGACTAAGCAACAGTCGCCGCAATGACCTGTCCTAAAACCTGACGCCCCTTGTAATGGCCGCAAGAAGAACATAGATGATGGGGAAGCTTTCGTTCCCCACAATTAGGGCACTCAACGCTCGCAACAATCTTCAACGCATCATGAGACCGCCGCATTCTACGCCGTGAGGGTGATGTTTTTTTCTTAGGAACTGCCATTGTTACTACCTATCGTTTTCGTGAATGTTTGATTGCTTGTTTAGCGCAAAAAAAAGATAACAGCAAGTTTATTCCTCTCCTCATCGAAAGGAATCCCTCTTTGTTTAAGCTGTCTCGAGGGGAAATTCAACTGCTGTGAAAAAGAAAAGTTCCAAGGTCATTTTTTTGTACACCATTTTGTCTTCTATTGGCTTAGCAAAGTCTTGATAAAGCCTAACGTTGAATTGACATCATTGACTGAGCCTATTTTATAAAAGAACGCGTTGATGAAGATTATTCCGATGCAGAAAAGATAAAACATTTGCTGAATATATTAATAGATATGAACTTATTATCAATATACTATAGAACTTCATTTTGTGTAAGCGATAGTTTACAAGCTCACCTTTTAGAGGGCTTAATTTCCTCAGCCAGAAATATATACATGGCAGGGACAACAAATAAGGTAAAGAGTGTTCCAATAGAAATTCCTGAAGCAATGACAAGCCCAATACAATAGCGACTTACAGCTCCAGCGCCTGTTGCCGTGATTAAAGGAATAACGCCTAAAACCATGGCCGCTGTTGTCATTAAAATGGGACGGAGACGAATGGCAGCGGCTTGTTCAATGGCTTCTCTTTTGCTTTTGCCTTCCTGTTGAAGATCATTGGCAAATTGTACAATGAGAATGCCGTGTTTACTAATAAGACCGATTAAAGTGACAAGGCCGACTTCTGTATAGATATTGAGACTGGCCCCGCCGATGCCAAGACATATAAAAATCATGGCGCCACAAATTGACATGGGGACACTGATCAGAACAATAAAAGGATCTCGGAAACTCTCAAAAAGAGCGGCAAGGGAGAGGTAGATAATGATAATGGCAAAAAAGAAAGTCACTAAAAGGGAACTTCCCTCTTGTACGTATTGTCTTGAGGCTCCTCCATAATCTATCGAAAATTCGTTGGGAAGATTTGTTTTCGCAATATCTTGCATCACACCAATGGCTTCACCTAAGGTGACGCCAGGAGCAGGAACACCAGAAATCGTCGCAGACCGAAGTTGCTGAAAATGGTTAATGGATTCGGGAACGACTTTTACTTTGAATTTTGTCACTGTTGAGAGGGGAATCGAAGATCCATCGATTGTATTCATATAATAGTTTGCTAGCTGAGAGTAATTTATACGTTCACTGTGGATGACTTGAGGAATGACCTGATAAGAGCGTCCATAAAAATTAAAAAAGTTAATGTAACCTTGACTTAAGGCGGCTTGAAGAAGATTACCCAAATCGGTCATATTCAAGCCAAGTAAAGCGGCTTTATAGCGATCAATTTCAAGAGTTGTTTGCGCTTTATCAATTTTAAGATCAGAATCAAGATAAGCAAATTTTCCCGTCTTTGATGCGGTATCCATGATAGTTTGTGCAACTTCATTAAGGATGGCATAGGTTTCAGTTGTTTGAATGACAAATTGCATCGGCAATCCACTTCCTGCTCCGGGAAGGGGAGAGGGTTGGAAAACAGCGGCTTTCACTCCTGCAATTTGATAAAGAAGTTTTTGTGCTTGAGGTTGTAATTGATCTGCGGTGCGTGTTCTCTCGTTCCAAGGTTTAAGAACCATTCCGGCAAGACCTAAATTAAGGCCACCGCTGCCATCAAGTTGAAAAACATGGTCTGTTTCAAGAAAACTGTCATAATCTTTATAAACTTGCGCTGAATAAAGCTGTGTTTGCATTAATGCTGCATTTGGAGCAGCCGTGAGTTGAGAAATGATAATCCCTTGATCTTCCTGAGGGGCGAGCTCAGATTTTGAATTTACATATAAAAATCCAATGCTTATAAGGACAATAGCCGCAAAAACGCCGGTGACAGGCAGATAGTTAAGAGAGTCATGTAAAGTTCTCGCATACCCTTTTTCGAGACTGGAAAAATGATGATTGATAACAGCAGCAAACCGCCCTTCATTTGCAGGTTTTAAAAATTTTGAACACATCATCGGGGAAAGTGTTAGGGCAATAATAGCTGAAATCGCAACAGCTCCCGCTAAGGTAAAAGCAAATTCAGTAAAAAGAACACCTGTGAGTCCGCCCATAAAACCAATAGGAACGTAGACAGCAATGAGAACCACTGAGATAGCAATGATGGGATTGGCGAGTTCTCGAGCACCAAGAATGGCCGCATCGAAAGGTTTTGTTCCCTCTTCAATATGACGATAAACGTTTTCAACCACAATAATGGCATCATCTACGACAAGGCCAATGGAAAGAACCAGGGCTAAAAGGGTCAATAAGTTAATAGAATACCCCAAAAGATACATGATAAAAAAAGCGCCAATCAACGACAATGGAATGGCAAAAATAGGAATTATCACGCTTCGAAAAGAGGCTAAAAAAAGAAAGATAACAACAATAACGATAGCAATGGCTTCGAATAAAGATTGCTCAACTTCAAGAATAGAGGCATTAACGTATTTTGTTGAATCATAAACAATTTTCCCATTTAATCCTTCCGGAAATTGGACTTGAATAGAAGGGAATAACTTTGTAATATTTCCAACAACAGTGAGAAGGTTTGCTGCGGGGGCAACCTGAATTCCAATATAAACAGCTTCCTTTCCATCGAATTTAACGGCTGTATCATAATTTTGTGCTCCTAGAGAGACAGTTCCGACGTCCTTGAGTCGCACAATCGTATCGTTTTCTGCTTTTACAACAAGGTTACGAAACCCTTCAATCGTTTCTAAGCCCATATCGGTTGATAAGTTAAAGGTCATCATTTGGCCGTCTGTTCGACCTGCAGCCGCAATAAAGTTATTTGAGGTGAGTGCGGCTGAAACCTGGTCAGGGGTCACGCCTACGGCCGACATTTTCACAGGATCAAGCCAAGCGCGCATTGCAAATTGTCGGCTGCCTAAAATTTCAGCAAGTTGAACCCCATCTACAGCCTGTAGCTTAGGCTGGACAACACGGATTAAGTAGTCTGTAATTTTATTATTGGGAAGAATATCGCTATAAAACCCAATATACATAGCATCAAGAACATCACCGATGGTAACGGTAATGACGGGCAGCTGAGATCCTTTAGGAAGTTGATTTAAGACAGCGTTCACTTTTGTATTAATTTCAGTAAGCGCTTTTTGTGTATCGTAATTAAGACGTAAAGTGGCTTGGATTGTACTAGAATTTTGATTGCTTATGGAGGTTAAATAATCAATGCCATTGGCTTGAGCAATGGATTGCTCAAGAGGAGTGGTAATAAAGCTGGTAATAAGCTCAGGATCTGCGCCTGTAAAGGTCGTTGAGACTGTGACAACGGCATTTTGCGTAAAAGGAAATTGACGGATGGGAAGCATGCCCAGAGAACGCAACCCTAAAACAAGAATCATTAAGCTCACAACGCAAGCGAGCACAGGTCGATGAATATAGAGGTCCGTAAATTTCATGGGTATCCCTCAGTTTTGATCATTTATAACTTGGGGAGTTGGATTGTTGCTGGGAACAATAGAATTGTTAATGACGACAAGACTGCCATTTTTAAGCTTGAGCTGACCTGCGGTCACGACCAATTCTCCTTTTTCAAGACCAGAAAGAATTTGTATTTGATCTCCTCGAGTTTCGCCCACAGTGACGAATTTTTGAGTCGCGATATAGATAATGTTTCCGCTTTTATCTTTATCTTTTTCTTTTAAAATATAAACTAAGTCGCCATAAGGATTGTAACTAATGACCGTTTGGGGAAGCGTAAGATAGTCTTGAGCCGCGCCTGTATTGATGGTGACCACACCATACATGCCAGGAAGCAACTTTTGATCAGTGTTAGAAAGGGTTCCTTCCACCTCGACATTTCGTGTGTGAAGATCGACAATGGGATTAATTGTTGTGATTTTTCCTGCAAACGACGCTTGTGGATAGCTATCTGTGGTGAGGGAGATGGATTGGTTGAGGGCAATTTTTGCGAGATCTTGCTGAGGAAGATAAAAATCCGCATAAATGGGATCTAGAGACTGAAGCGTCACAATTTTATCCCCGGGATTTAAGAATTGACCCAAGTTAACAGCTGAAATGCCAAGGCGTCCTTTAAAAGGAGCACGAATAATTTTCTGCGCAATGAGAGCTTTTTGTCGAGCAACTTGGGCGATTGCGCTTTTAAGGTTTGCATCATCCGTATCAAGTGTGGCTTGGCTTACTCCATGAACGACAAACTGTTCTTTATCTCGTTTAAAGGTAATTTGCGCCAATTCTGCTTGAGCTTCTAAAGCCCTGAGTTGCGCAATTTCAACGTCTGGATTTAATTCAAGAATGAGGTCGCCTTGAGTGACAATTTGCCCAGGCTTAAACCAAATCGTTTTAATAAGCCCTTGAATTTCAGATGTTATGTCCACACCATTGATCGCTCGGAGAGAGGCCGTCGCTGTCAGATGAGGTTGCCAAGATGAAAGTGTCACCGTCATGGCTGATACAGTGCTAGGGGGGGCTGTGTGGGTACTCATATATTTTTTCGTCATGAACGACTCAAAAGCCTTATAGGCAAAAATGCCTCCAAAAAGTAGCCCTGTAAGGATAAGCATGATGATCATGCGTTTTGACATTATTTATCTCCGTTCAATAACCAATTAAGATTTACCGGTCATTTTGCTTCTGTAGGTATTGTGCAAACAATAGGCGGGCGATTCCACCATCCTCCTCCTAATGCTTGAAAAAGAGCGGCGGTATCTGCATAGCGAGTCGCTTCAGCCTGGATGCGACCAATAAGTGCTTGTTGATATTGGTTTTCTGCATTCAGTAAATTCAAATAACTGACAGCACCCACTTTGTATTGAACCTGCGTGAGTTGAAGGGTTTGCCGAGCGGCTTGTTCAGCATCTGTTTGAATGTGAAGTTGTTTTGCATCATTTTCAAGGGCTTGCAAAGTATCAGCAACATTTTGAAAAGCTTGAAGAATGGTTTGTTTGTATTGGGCCAGGGCTTGCTCGAATCCGGCAATAGCCGCTTTTCGCTTTTCAATAAGGAGACCTCCCTGAAAGATAGGTTGCAAAACACTACCGACAAGACTCCAGACAATTGATCGTGGGTCAAATATTCTATCTATCCTATCGGCTAGTCCCCCATATCCTGCTGTAATGGTAAATTGTGGAAATAAATTAGCTGTTGCAACACCAACTTGCGCACAAGCGCTGTGAAGAAGAGCTTCGGCAGCTTTAATGTCGGGTCTTTGTTGGGTAAGAGATGAAGGAAGACTTAAAGGTAATTCCGTAGGAAGTTGCAACTCCGTCAAACTAAAAGTAGGAAGCTTACTTTCACTTGGCAAATCTCCAACAAGAATGGCGAGCGCATTCCGGGTTTTTGCGAGAGATGTTTCAAGAGGAGGAAGATTCGCTTGCGTTTGAGCGAGTTGAGTCTCTTGAGCCAAAACATCTAAACCGGAAGCTGCGCCTAGCATGAATTTTTCTCGTATAATCTTTAGAATATTTTCTTGAAGAGAGATGAGTTCTTTTGTGGCTTGAATTTGCCCGCGCAAAGAGGCTTCCATGATTGCGGTGGTTACAATATTTGAGGTTAATGTCAAATAAGTTGCTTCTGTGACAAAGAGTTGATAGTCAAATTGCGCTTCTGAGGCTTCGATTTGACGGCGAATGGCGCCAAATACATCCAAAGTATAAGATGCATTGACGGTAGCAAAAAAAACATTAAACGTTTCAGGTGGTACGATGGCTTCACCAAATATGGCTGGGTTAAATCGTTGTCTTTCGGGAGAAAACTGAGCGCTGATGGAAGGATAGATCGCGGCGGTTGAAATTTGAAGATTAGCTTGAGCCTGCAGAAGGGCGGCTTGAGCGGCCTGCATCGTAGGGCTATTTTTAAGAGCTTTTTCAATAAGCTCGTTCAAGGGCTTCGAGTGAAAGAGATACCACCAACAGGCAGGAAGGTCTTTACCCTCAATAAAATATTGGGCTTGACCTCCTGAACCTTTTGTTTCAACTGTTTTTTTTGGCAATTTAGAGTCTGTATAGGATTTTGTTTCAGGGGGTGGAGGTGTTTCAAAATCAGGGCCAAGGGTGCACCCTACAAGATAGAAGGTCCACAAAAAAATTAAAGAAAATAATGATAAATGACGCATCTCGATAAGTCTATTCTACTTTATTACAATTTTTAAGAGTCACATCATTTTTTGTGTAACATAAAAAAGCCTCGGCGGCATCATATTATATTTACGAATTGTGTGATATACCTTTTTCACTAAAAAAGGAGGTTTCTTATTTTAAGATTGCTGTATGTCTCTTCGCTGTTACGCATAAAGTTATCTCGATGGGATGGTCTGGCCCTATTTGTCGTTATTACAGGGTTGACCCTTCTCATCTGGGGTAGTCGTGAAATGACGGTTCCGTTTACAGGTACGGAACCGTTGCCTTTATCCTTAGATCCTATTCATCTTCCTTATTATGCTTTGCGGACCACCTTACGAATGTTTTTTGCGCTTTTTTTATCGCTTCTTTTTAGTTTTGTGTATGCAAGTATTGCGGCGAAGAATAAAAAGGCTGAACTTATCTTGGTTCCTCTTTTGGATATTCTTCAATCCGTTCCTATCTTAGGTTTTTTATCGATTACGGTTACTGGGTTTATGGTTCTTTTTCCGGGAAGTCTTCTGGGAGTTGAATGTGCTTCTGTTTTTGCCATTTTTACGTCTCAAGCCTGGAATATGACCTTTAGCCTTTATCAGTCCTTTATTAGCATTCCAAAAGAGCTGACTGAAGTTGCGAGCCTTTATCAGCTCTCGCCGTGGAGACGTTATTGGCGTCTTGAAGTTCCCTATGCTATTCCTCAACTTTTATGGAATATGATGATGTCTGTTTCTGGGGGATGGTTTTTTGTGGTCGCCTCAGAAGCCATTACCGTATCAGGCCATACCATTCTTCTTCCGGGAATTGGGTCGTATATTGCGTTAGCTTCTCAACAGGAATCGATCCAAGCCATTTTTTATGCTATTTTAACGATGTTGCTTGTTATCCTGTTGTATGATCAGCTTCTTTTCAAACCTCTTCTTGCATGGAGCGACAAATTTAAAGCCGAACTCACAGCCCATGAACAGCTTCCCTCCTCTTGGGTTTTAACAATGATAAGGAGAGCTAAGCTTTTTCAAATTCTCAACATCGTCTGGTTTTGGCTCATGGGAGGCTTAGATAAAGTGTTGCAAGGGCTTAGTCTCCATATCTCTAAGTTAGAAAAAGACCACGAACAAATCTATAAGCTCATCAACAAGATCCTCACTTTTTCCTTCTTTCTCTTCATTTTGTTTGTTTTTATATTTTATGGGGTTCAAGCTTATGCCTATATTTTCTTTGAAATCCCCTTTGAAGAAGTTCAGCATGTTTGCTTTTTGGCTTTAATGACTCTGATCAGGGTTGTGACTTTATGTGCTTTCGCCTCTCTGATTTGGGTGCCTATTGGCGTTATGGTTGGATTGAATGGACCCCTTGCCAGTCGGTTACAACCCTGGGTCCAATTTATGGCGGCGTTTCCTGCAAATCTTTTTTTTCCCATTGTAGTTATCGTTATCATTAAATATCACCTTGTTCCTGATATATGGCTCAGTCCCCTGATGATTCTGGGGACCCAATGGTATATTTTGTTTAATGTGATAGGGGGTGCCTCGTCCATTCCTTTCGATTTTCAAGAGGTTACAACAAACTTTCATGTTAAGGGGTGGCTTCGCTGGAAAAAACTCTATTTGCCTGGGATTGCTCCTGCCTATATTACGGGATTGATTACAGCCGCAGGAGGATCGTGGAACGCAAGTATTGTGGCTGAATATGTGAGTTGGGGAAATCAAACGATTGAAGCGGCTGGGGTAGGGGCTTACATTGCTGCAGCGACAGCAGCAGGGGACAAACCCCGTATTTTGTTGGGCGTTGTGGTGCTCTCTTGTTTTGTTCTTATTTTAAATCGAATTTTTTGGCGTCCTCTTTATCTTTATACAACAACGCGCTATCGTTTGGATTAGGGAGAGTTCATGGCACAAGATCTATTAACACTCAACGATATCTCTAAATGGTATGGTACTTCTCCAAAGACAACTCTTGTTCTTGATCATATCCAGCTGAGTGTCAGAGAAAATGAGTTTGTTGTCATTTTAGGAAAATCAGGGTGTGGAAAATCTACGCTTTTACGGATCATTGCGGGTCTGATTAAGCCCAATGAAGGAGGCGTGCTTTACCAAGGAAAAGAATTTACGAGTCTCTCTCCCCGTATAGCTATGGTTTTTCAATCTCATGCCCTTTTTCCCTGGTTAAACGTTTTAGAGAATGTAGAATTGGGTCTTGAAGCATTAGATCTGACCCCTCATCAATGCCGTCGTCGAGCCCTTGAAGCTATTGATTTAATTGGCTTGGATGGATATGAATCGGCTTACCCCAAAGAATTATCTGGAGGGATGCGTCAACGGGTGGGTTTTGCGCGAGCCCTTGTGGTGAACCCCGACATATTACTTTTAGATGAACCTTTTTCAGCTTTAGATGTTCTTACGGCAGATAATATTCGCAATGACCTCATGGAACTTTGGATTGAAAAACGTATTCCGACAAAAGCAATTATCATGGTTTCTCATAATGTAATGGAAGCCGTAGAGCTTGCCAATCGTCTGGTGATCCTTGGGCATGAGCCAGGGCGTATTGTTAAAGAAATTGATGTGCCTCTTATGTATCCTCGCGATGAAACAAGTCGGCATTTTAGCCAACTTGTGGATAATGTCTATACAACCTTGATGATACCCACTGAGCTTCCTTCTTCTCTCAAAAAGGGAGCCGTAGCAAAAACAATCATTGGGATGGATTATCGACTTCCCGCTGTTTCTATTCATAAACTTCAGGGATTAATGGATGCCTTATTAGAAACACCCTATCATGGCAAAGCCGATATTTTTGCTTTAGCAGAGTCAGAAAATCTTTCAGCAAAAGACTCTCTCCCTCTTTTTGAAACGCTAGAACTTTTGGAATTTGCTCATATTTCTAAAGGGGATATCGAACTCACCAACTCAGGAAAAGCTTTGTGTAAAGCCGATATTTTAGAGCGAAAAAAAGTTTTTGCCTATCATTTGATGCGACACATTCCCCTTGCTAAGCATATCTATCACGTGCTGCAAGATCTTCCTCGACAGCGTGCGCCGAAAGAAAGATTCATGAAGGAACAGGAGCAGCTTATGCCCTCGGAGGAAGCACATCGAAATCTTTCGATAATTATTGACTGGGGGCGATATGCAGAACTTTTTGCCTACAATACACAATCGGATATCCTAAGCCTTGAGAATCCACAAGTTGAAGAGCTAGAACAACCCTCATAGAGAAAACAGTTCGTAGGAGCTTTAATCAATTCCGTCTGCCAATAGTACTCTATGTGTCTCATATTGATGTTGCTGTCGAGTCTTTGACTAGCATCAATTCAGTATATTCGAACCCTAAGGTTGGCAGAAAATATGAACCTGGCCCGTTTTGTTTTCGGGGCTTTCTGTGTTGATGACACGAATCTGGGTTGGACTAATTCCCATTTCAATGAGGAGGGATTTGATTTCTTCCCCTCGCTGGGGTGCTGTGTCTAAGCTCACAATTTCGACTATACTCTGAGGACCTTTAAGCCCTCTTTTCGCAGAAGAGAAAATATACCACTTATGATTTCGCAGGTCTTGGTTTGGTTCTAACACGGCTAAAGGAAATCTGCCATTTTCTATGGACGCATAAGAAGGGAGCTGTTCTGAATTTTTCGTCTGTATTTGCGGAATTTCCTCAAGGGGTTCTTCTTCTGAGAGAGGTTGGACTGGTGGAGGAGAAGGGATAGCAATTTGCGGGAGAGGTGGTGGAGGAGAAGACTCAGCGAGAACGGGATGATTTTCTTCTTTTGCCTCTTGAGAGAGGGGAGGAACAAGAGATAAAGGCTCTGAGCTTATTAATTCAAGAGGCTCTTCGTCTGGTATATCAAGAAGGTTGCTTTCCTGAAGTTGTGTTTCAAGACGTTCATCGCCACTTTCTATGGATGTATAAGAAGATTGCTCCTGTGAATTTTTAGCTTGTCTGTAGAGACTATTACTTTCCTGAAATTGCGTCTTAAGGTACTCATCCTTTTGTAGTTGCGTATTATGAATACGTTGGGCTGGAGAATGAGAAAAGGAGGGAGGCATTTTTGCCTGTGATCTGACGTCGGAGGGAATAGTTGGGATGGGATAGACAGAAGCTTTTTCGAGGCAAAGGATCTGATTTTTTCCCTTACTAATTGATGAAGAAAGAGTTGCAAAACGAATACGTTCTGAGCTTAGCCATTCCTTTTGTCTTGTCGCATTAGCTATCAGAATGGTTCTCACTTGAGTAATGGCCAGACTTACTTTTTTGAGCTCCTCAGACATAACGAAAAGGTGGGCATGATCTTCATCAACAGCCCCTGGAAGGTGAAGTGCATCTTCTATTTGAAAGGAGAGAGTTTCAACTTGTTGAGAGTCTGCGAAAAATCCTATGGCCAGTTCATCCATATGGGCAATCATTCCCTCAATTTGATCTAATCGTTGAAGAGCTTTGTCTTCTAGCGCAACCAACTGTGGATTTGAAGGTGTTGTTCCCAGTTGTAACTTAGCTTCAATCTTACTGACGATGAGGTGATAGGTATTGACGGTCGTGATAGCTTGTTCGTAGAGATTACGTGTTGATCGAATGATGGTATTTGATTGGTCTCCTATATCCTGGATCATTTTTTGATATTCGGTGGCTTTTTCTCCTACCTGTGTACCCGTAGGCTTTACCACATAGGTAGAGGCAGAAATTGCGGGTAAAGAAAGGCGTGCAATCGGAAGGCCGGGAATGTCTTTGCTTTCTCCCACTGCTCGAGTTCCTTTGAGAAAAATAATCATTAATGCCATTACTAAAAGTAAAAGAAAAAGAAAATTTTTATCAAATAAAGAACAAGCAGAAAGAGTACATAATTTCTTTCTCATCGTTGAGTCTCTATTCCCCGTTTCTAAATTATCGAATATAACCTACAATTTTCAATCCCCATGAACAAGGCATATCTTTTACATGGATATGCCAAACAGGTTACGGATTCTTTTTGTAGATGAAAGGGAGGACGAAAGCTGAAGAGGCAGCAATAGCGGCACTCATATAAAACATAGATGATGGGCCCGATACACTCCAAACCCAGCCAGATAAGGTGTTGGCTATGATAAGGCAGACCCCATTAACGAGATGAAAAAGGCCAAAGCCTGTTCCCCTTAAATCCTTAGGGCAGGCATCTGCTAGGAAAATAGCTAAAATACTTTGGGTAATTCCCATTTCGACTCCCCAAAGGAGGACCCCTCCCAAAACAACATAAATGGATCCTTCTGAAGCGAGAAAAAAATTTGAGATAATGACGAGTAAAATTCCTAAGGCCATCATAGAGCGTCTTCCCATCTTATCTGAAAGATAACCTACAGGGTAAGCTGTGGCAGCTGTGGCCATATTTTGAATCACCATAACGAGGGGAATAAGATGAATATCCAGGCCGATTTGCTCGGCTCGTAGTATTAAAAAGGCTCCTGAAAAATTGGAAAGCATAAAAAGACCACTTAAAGTAAGAGTCATCCAAAAAACCAGAGGTAACTGTGAAAAATCTTTAAAGGTTAATTTTTTTTTTACCTTTTTATGTTGAAATTTATCACTGACAGGATCTTTAACAAAGCTAATAAGAATCAGCAAAGCGATGATTGTTGGAATAGACCCTAACCAAAATACGAGTGAATAATTGTTTTGTGTAAACCATAAAAGCGCAACAGCCAAGAGTGATCCTGAAAAAGATCCCGCACGAGATAAAGACTCTCTAAGACCATAACAAGCGCCTTTAATGGTTGGGGGAGCAAGGTCCCCTACGAGTGCATCGCGAGGTGTGGCTTCCAACCCATTGCCAATGCGGTCAAAAGCTCTCCCTAAAAACACTCCTCCTAAGCTTGTTGCAAGCGCTAGGATAGGGCGTGATATAAGGGCTAAGATATAACCACTCACGATAATGGCTTTCCTCTTGTGAAGGAAATCACTTAAAATTCCTGAAAAAAGGCGGCTGAAAAGGGTGATGGCCTCAACAAAGCTTTCTAGCAATCCTAAAACAATCGTGCTTGCCCCTAAAACTTGAGTCACAAACAAGGGGGTGAGACTAAAAATAATGACTGATGAAATTTTCATGAAGAAAGAAACGCTGCCTAACGCCCAAATACTCGTGGGGATGGAAGGATGAGAGGGGGGACGAGTCATAGAGTGTAGAAGTGCTTAAATTCCATTTTTGTATTTCTCATGAATAGAGGGAGAAGTCCAGGTTAAACTTAGAAATAAAATCAAGTTGTTGCTATTTTACAACAATGAAGGCAAAAATAAAAAAGTTTATGAAAATTTTATGCTTTTTAAAAAGAGTATGTTAGCTTTCTGAGTTTAGAATAATAAATATTTCTTGGCTGGGAATCATAAGGATGAAATTTTGGAGACGATGGTGTGCCTTGGGGGCGGGTGTTTTTTTGTCAGCTTGTGCTACTGACTTCGCTACACCTCCTTATGAAGACCATCCTAATCTTCAAGCAGCAGAAATAGCTCGTAAACGTGGAGATGTTGCGCAAGCTATTCATGATTACCGAGATATTATTAAACAATCTCCCCATTGTGAAAAAGCTTATATAGGGCTTGGGATGGCGCTTGTTGATGCGAATGCTGTTGCCGAAGCAAAATTGACTTTTGAAAAAGGGATTGCTTTATTTCCAAATTCATCATCTGCGTATACTGGGCTAGGGGTTGTTTATCTGATTATGGATCAGCCAGAAAATGCCATCAATTCATTTGAACGAGCGCTTAAATTATGTTCGCAAAACGCTAAGGCTTTTAATGGGTATGGCATTGCTCTTGATTTATTAAATGATCATAAAGCCGCAGAAGCCAATTATCGTGCAGCCCTTGAACTTGACCCAACAAATATTTCATATGAAAGCAATCTGGCTCTTTCTATGGCTCTTAGTGGAAACGTATATGAAGCTGTTCGCATTTTAGAAAGATTAGCCCGTTCGCCTAATGCAACCCCTCGTGTTCGGCAAAATCTTTCTCTTGCTTATGGTCTTTTAGGGGATATTAAGATGGCAAAGAAAATAGGAAGAGCTGACCTTTCAGATGATATGATTTTGAATAACATTAGCTATTTTGAGGCTATCAAAAAAACACAAGATGTGGCGGGGATCATTCCTAAAAGTAACACGATGCCTTTAGATGGAGGTCGTAAATGGCAAGAAAGGCAGTAGAGAGATGAGTGGGCTCATTATTATTGTTAAAATAGTATATGTTCTTATTCATGTGCTTATTGCAGCGTATGATTTTAGTTTTTACCGTATACCGAATCTTCTTTTGGCAGCATTGCTCGTTCTTTATGGGCTTTTTGCTCCCTTTAGTTTAAGCTCTGACGCCCTTTTAAATTCGCTCATTGTTTTTGGCGTTGTATTAAGTATAGGATTTGCGCTTTTTGTCCTTAAAATTATTGGAGGAGGAGATGCAAAATATATAGCGGTGGCTTCTCTTTGGGTTGGATTTCCCGGCGTTATCCAGCTTTTATTTTTCATTACCACAGCTGGTGCTTTGCTAGCTCTCGTTTATTTGTTTTTAAAATATTATATGGCAAAATCTTCTGACTGGGGTTGGAAACAGATTCAAAATGCAGAAAGACGTCTACCTATTTTGCAATATGTTTGGTTGGGAAGTGGTGTAGGGCCTGAGGATGGGGTTCGTGAAAATATTGATGCTCGTATGATTCCTTATGGTGTCGCTATTGCAATAGGGGCCATCATTGTGATGTTTCTGCATTCAACGACTTAACAGGGGAGAAATCAAGATGAGGGTTAGGGATATTATAGGGTTAATTGTAGCTCTTGCCTTAGCCATGGGCGTTGCCTTTCTGACTCGGTATTTTCTTACTAAAGAAGAAAAAGGAGTTGTACAGCAGGCAAAAGTAGCTTTACCTAAAATTCTTGTTGCGAATAAGATACTTAATCAAGGAGATAAGATCAATGCTGGTGATTTAATATGGGAAGAATGGAATGAAGCGGTTATAAGCTCATATATTAAAGAAGACACGAGTAAGATTGAAGATTGGGTGGGAGCTATCGTACGGGCGCATTTTGATAAAGGCGAACCCATTCTGGCTTTAGATCTTATCAAGCCTGGAGATAAGGGAATTTTAGCAGCACTTGTGTCTCCTGGGAAGCGGGCTATTTCTATTGATGTGACGGCGCAAAGTGCGAGTAGTGGTCTGATTGCTCCTGGAGATTATGTAGATGTTGTCGTGTCAAAGTCTGTTACATCTTCTGGAGGAAACCAGTCTGGGCAAAGTAAACTCGTTGCTAAAAACGTAAAAGTATTAGCTGTGGACGTTGAAATGGTGGATACGCATGAGAAGCCAAAAGGTGCTCCTAAGGTTGTGACGCTTGAGGTGAGTCCAAGTGAAGCTGAAGTTATTACAGCGGCAACCAAAGAGGGAACCTTGAGTTTGAGTTTGCATAGCATCGAACAAGCAGAAGAGTCTGGTAAAGTCGCTGAGAAAGGGAGACAGGCTCCAAAGCATGAAGGGGTTACCCTTATACGTGGAAAAGAGAAAACCGAGGTTGATTTTAAATAATGAAAAAAGCTTGCAAATTTTCTTCCCAAAAAAGAAATAAGAGCGAAAGTTTTAATTAAAATGTATTTAATAAATAGAAGAAATAATATGAAAAAAAGTACGATATGGGGATCTTTTGTTTTCTTTATATTGTTTTTATCCTTAACACCTGCAATGACAGAGACAATTAATCTTAGTATTGATGGAGCTGAAATTATTAATTTTGAAAAGCCTATTAAGGAGCTTTTTATTGCAAACCCTGATATCGCAGATGTTCAATTGAGTAGCCCCACGGCTGCCTATGTATTTGGGAAGGGGATAGGAATCACAAAGCTGATTGCAATGGATGAGAAGGGAAAGGAAGTTTTTAAAGCCACTGTTAATGTTTCGCAGAATCTTGGACAATTAAGAGAATTAATTGCTTGTTATGATCCCCATGGACTTGTGGAAATCAAATCCATTCCTGGGGGAATTCTTTTAGAGGGGTTAGTGAATTCTCCTAAAACAGCTGAAGATATAAGATCCTTAGCGGATGGCTTCATTAAAAAAGCGAAGGACACAAGCTTATTTATTATTAATCGCCTTACGATTAAACCGCCTGTGCAGATAAATTTGCGCGTTAGATTTGCAGAAGTGGAAAGAAACATTGTTAATCAGCTTGGGTTTGATTGGCAATCAGTTGCGGCTAATATTGGTAGCTTTAAATTCGGAGCGCTTGCTAACCGTGCTCCTTTTACAGCTCTTCCTATTTTAACGAATGATGTAACCTCTATTACACAGCCAGTGACAACAGTCCCTGGAGAAAACATCAGTTCGATTGGCTTTGGTTTTAATAATACGAATGTTAATATCAATGCAGCTATTGATTTGCTTGCGCAAGATGGGCTCGTCACTATTTTGGCTGAACCTAATCTTACAACTATTTCTGGAGAAACGGCCTCCTTCTTAGCTGGAGGAGAATTTCCTTATCCTGTGCCTCAACAATTTGGGAGCATTACCATTCAATTTATGCAGTATGGTGTGAGTCTTGCTTTTACGCCGACAGTTTTGGATGGAAATTTAATTTCGATACATGTACGCCCTGAAGTGAGTCAGCTTGATCCTTTAGCAGGGGTTTCAGTCAATGGTACATCTGTTCCCGGAATTTTAACGCGGAGAGCGGAAACGACTGTTCAGCTGGGGAGTGGACAATCGTTTGCTATTGCAGGGCTTTTAAAGAACAACGTGGCATCACAAATCGCTTCTTTACCAGGATTAGGAGATCTTCCCATTTTGGGGGCTCTTTTCCGCTCAAATTCTTTTACGAGAGATGATACAGAACTTGTTATTTTAGTGACTCCGTATCTTGTTGAACCGAGTACAGGAAAAGAGATGCTCTTACCAACAGATGGCATGAATTACTCTACTTTTGTTGAGCAAATTTTTGAACGACGGATTCTTAAGGAAACGAGCGCTAAGGGGCAGGCTCCTGCTTTCGGTCCAGGAGGAGTTCGACTCGTAGGACCTGCGGGTTTTAGTGTTGAATAGTAAAAATAATAACTTATAAGCATGAGTAAATGAGGTGCCATGAAGATTTATAAACTTTCTTTTATACTTTTTTTTCTTTTTTCAGGATGTACGCCTAAGGTTGCGGATTGGACGCCTGCAGAAAGTCCGAAGGAAAATAAAGTAGAACGGGCGGTTTTTACCCACACCCTTCACTACCCTGCCCATGCGAGCGCAATGGATAAAAATGTGAAAAAGAATTTTTTGAGATTCTTAAAGGCAAACATAATAAGTCCTTCTGCTGTTACGGTAACGCTTGAAGAGTTTGGCGGGCATTCAGAAGACCGTATTAAAGATATTGAGCGTGAACTTTTAAGGTTTGGTATTCCTTACGAGTTTATTGTTGTCAGTTCAGAAAATGAGAATGAATCCTATCACGCCTCTTCTCATAAACACCATCAAAAGAGCTCAGGTTCAGGCGTTGAAATCATCGTTGAACGTTATGTCGTCATTCCTCCTTCTTGTGCTGATTTTTCCCAACCCATTGGAGATGCAAGGCAAGCTTATTCTCCGAGCAATTTTGCGTGTGCGGATACTGCAAATCTTGGAATGATGATAGCAAATCCACGAGATTTGATTAAAGGACGTCCGGTTGGTTCTGCGGATGGAACGGTTATGGCTGCAGGGATTAATCGCTATCGAACGGATAAAACAAAGGCGCTTTTGGATACATCAACAAATGAAGCTCCGGGTTCACAACAATCTTCTTCCTCTTCCTCCTCCTCTTCTGGTACTGGTGGAACATCGGGAGGGGCAGGAGGAGCATATTAAGTGCCTGTTTCAAAAGAAGATTCTGTACAGCTAATTGCATTTCTGCAGAGAGACGAAGATGTAGACACTGTTAACGAAGCTTTAAAAGGAATCAACGTTCAAAATAGCGAGGTAAATAAGGGAGGCATAGCTGAAGCGATTCATGTCTTTATGCATAAAAAGTCTCCTCGATTTCTTATCGTTGATATTTCCAAGTCAGACTTACCCCTTTCTGATCTTGCCAAGCTTTCAGAGGTGTGTGAGCCTGGTATTAGTGTCCTGACCATTGGTTTAAAAAATGATGTTGGACTATACAGAAATTTGATGAAGCTGGGTATTTTTGAATATTTAGTAAGCCCATTGTTTCCGGATATCCTTATCCGTACTTTAAAAAGCATGATTTTTGGCGAAGAAAAAGGGAAAGAAGCGCATACTAAATTTGGTAAGGTTATTGCCGTGGTTGGAGCACGAGGGGGCGTGGGAACGACTTTCATTGCGACAAATTTTGCCGCTATCCTTGCAAGTGAAAAATCTAGACGGGCTGTTATTATGGATTTGGATCTTTATTTAGGAACGGTTCCTCTCTATTTTGATTTGAAACCTAGTTATGGTCTTAAGGAAGCTTTTGAAGATCCAGAGCGTGTGGACCAAGTTTTTATTGAGCGCCTTTTAACTTCTATTAATGAACGATTGTTTATGATAAGTACGGAAGAATCCCTCGATGAACCATTAAAATATCAAAATCTTGGCGTAGAAACTATTTTAAAATATTTATCAAAGCTTTTCCATTATATTGTAATAGATGTTCCTCATTGTTGTAATGAAATTACGCAAGCAGCGCTTAAAAATGCTGATATCATGATTCTTGTCGCAGGGTCATCTATTTCGGATCTTAGGGATACGGCAAGATTGATTCAACTCTTTGAAAAAGAAGGAATGGAACGGCGTGTTATTGTTGTCATGAATAAATTTATGGGAGAGGGAAAAATAAAACTTGCGGATTTTGAAGAAAATTTTAAGCATAAAATTGATCATATAATACCTTATGATTCCTTAATTCCTATGGAATCTATCACCTATGGCCAGACATTAGCTACTGAAAACAACCCTATAGCTGAATCTATTAGAAGCATTGTTGAAGATGTCCAAGGGGTACAAAAATCCATACAAAAATTAAGTAAACTAGAATCTTTCTTAAAAATGATTAAATTAAAATAATTTTAGCTTTTATGATATAATGTTCCCTAAGATTAATGACATTATAAGGGGTCAATTATGGCCACTTTTGGGAAGAAGACGGACGATTCAAGTCTTTTAGGTCAAGAAAATAAAAAGCTAAGACAGGACTCCTCTGAAAAATCTTTAAGCTCTAACACGGTGACTTCTCAGCGTGAGGCTCTTAAGTCATTTAAAGTAAAAGCCTATGCAGCGCTCATGGAAAGAATAGATTTGGTTGCTGCTAGCCAGATGCAGGCAGACTATTTACGACGTGAGGTAGAACAATTTATAGCCGATTTTGCTTCCGAAAATAGCGTACAGATCAATGCAAAGGAACAAAAGCAGGTTGCTACCTCCTTGGTGGATGATATGATTGGGCTGGGTCCTCTTGAAGAACTTCTTGATGATACGTCTATTACTGATATCTTAGTTAACGGACCCTTTGATTTATTTGTAGAACGTAAAGGGAAGCTTGAAAGGGTCCCATACATTAAATTCCATGATGAAGCCCATCTTCAGCAAATTGCCCGACGTATTGCGAGCCGTGTGGGGCGACGGGTTGATGAGTCAAGCCCTATGGTGGATGCACGCCTTGCGGATGGAAGCCGTGTGAATATTATTATGCCGCCATTGGCTTTAAATGGAACGACTATTTCGATTCGTAAATTTTCCCGTGTAAATATTACGCTTAATAAAATGGTTGAGAATATGAATCTTTCAAAGGCAATGGCTAGTGTTTTAAAAATTGCAGCCGCCAGTCGTCTTAACATTTTGATATCAGGGGGAACGGGTTCAGGTAAAACTACACTTTTAAATGCTATGTCTCAGCTTATCCATCCTTCTGAACGTATCGTCACTATTGAAGACTCAGCGGAGCTGCGGCTGCAGCTACCCCACGTTGTGCGACTTGAAAGTCGTCCTCCCAATATAGAGGGTGAAGGAGCTGTTACGATTCGTGATTTAGTCAAAAATGCCCTACGTATGCGTCCTGATCGCATTATTGTTGGTGAGGTTCGAGGGGATGAAACCATTGACATGCTTCAAGCTATGAATACGGGCCATGATGGATCAATGTCGACGATTCATGCGAATCGTCCTCGGGAAGCTTTAACCCGCCTTGAAAACATGTTATCAATGTCAGGGCTTGATTTGCCTCTACGTGTTGTTCGCGCTCTCATTGTGGGCGCGATTAATCTAATTGTTCATACGGACCGGATGCGAGATGGCATTCGTCGTGTGACGGATATTACTGAAATTACAGGGCTTGAAGGAGATGTCATAATGACACAAGATCTTTTTAAGTTTGAATTTCAAGGAGATGAACCAGAAAATGCGGGAGAGGCAGGACATATTAGAGGCACTTTTAAATCCATAGGCTTAATGCCCCGTTTCATGACTAGGGCCAGTTTTTATGGTTTTGAGCAGGAGCTTAAACAGGCAATACGTGAGGACGGATGAGGGAGCACTTCATTGACATTATTTCCTTTGGTTCGATCTTCCTTGTCATGGCGATATACGTTTTTTTTGTGTATTATCGTAAAATAAAAAATGAAAAATTTGACTGGAAAAAACGAATATCAGCTTCTCCTTCACTCTTAGTTGATGAAAAAGTAACTTCTACCTCACTTTTAAAAGATCAAAGTTATTCAGAACAGCATTTTAAAAGTAAACTCGTAAGGGTAGAGGGTCTTCGAGAGTGGTTGCAGCACGGGGGGATCACTGTGTCTCCAAGTCTGTTTATTGCGATTTTTGCCCTTGTTGGGCTTATCAGTGGCTCCATTTTTTATTTTATTCTGCATTTAAATGGTATAATTTCAGTTTTATTAGGAGTTGGACTTAGTTTAATGATTCCATGGATTTTGGTTTTGTATCTTACCAGCCGACAAACAAATCTGTTTTTAAATGATTTTCCAACAGCTCTTGATACGATGCGGCGCGCCTTGCGGGCAGGGTATTCGGCCGATCGTACCATGGAAATGGTAGCAGAGCAGCAAGCAGGACTTGTTGGAGAAGTTTTTCGAGTCATTACCGAAAAAATGCGTCTTGGTGAATCTGCGGAAACGGTGATGGCAGAAATGTCTAACCGTCTGGGCATTAATGAATTTCGTATGTTGTCAATTGTTTTTATTTTACAAAGGGAAACAGGAGGTAGTCTTGCAGAAGCGATGGAAAGTTATGCGAAAATTATTCGTGCGCGGACAAGTTTGCGAAAGAAAATAAAAGCGCTTTCAGCAGAGGTACGTGTAACAGCCATGATCTTATCAGCGGTTCCTTTTTTTATATTAGGAGCTGTTTATATTACGAGCCCTAGATACTTAGATCCATTATTTTTTACTGAAAGAGGGAATCACCTTCTTCTCGTCGGGGGTGCAATGTTAGTTGTTGGTATTGGGATCATGTTTCGCATGGCCTATAAAGAGGTTTACTGAGGAGGGAAAAGATGTTTGGCGGAATAGATTTTCTTGACTTTATTTTAGCCTTTATTGTATTGTTACTTGCATCATTTTATTTGTCAAAACTTCGTCAAAAAGATGTTTTTAATGATCGTATTAAAGATTTAATACGATATAAAGAGCACCTCGTTCAAGAAGAATCGACGAGGAAAAAAATTTATCGAGGCACAGAAGATCCTTCTGTGCCTTGGCTAAGGAAGCTGATTCGGAAGATACAAAGGGCTGGAAAAGGGGAACAAGAATCTCTCAAAAATTTATTTATAAAAGCGGGGCTTCGATCAGATAATGCGAGTTTCGTGTATGGGCTTGCCAAAATGATTATGATTTTTCCTCCTGCCATTATCACAGCAATATTTGTTTTTTACTTTGTCGAATGGAATGTTTTATTTAAAATTCTCGCTATTATAACTGCTTGTTTGCTTGGATCGTATTCAGTTGATTTTACCTTACAAAGGATTATCAATGCTCGCCGCAATAGGATTCGTAGGGCTTTTCCTGAGGCTCTGGACTTGATGGTCATTTGCACGGAAGCAGGATTAGGGCTTGCGCCGACAATTCAAAGAGTTGCACGTGAAATTTCGCAAATTGCCCCTGATTTAGGATATGAACTTGCCATTTTATCAATTGAATTAAGCATGTTTTCAGATCGACGGAAGGCCTTACAAAATTTTAGTGATCGGATGGATTCTCCTTATTTTAAGTCAATTGTGACCAATATCATGCAAGCAGAACAGTATGGAACACCTATTGCACAAACCATGCGTATTATTGCTGAGCAATTTCGTCAAGATCGTTTGGTCGAGGCTGAAGAGAAAGCCGTGAAACTTCCGGTTTTGATGTCTCTGCCTATGATGCTTTTGATTTTTCCTTGTATTTATATTGCGATCCTGGGGCCGGCAATCATACAAGTTTTAGCCACCTTTCATTAAGAAGTCATTTAAAAAAATGATTCAGAGTTAAATATATTTTAATTGTTATGTGAATGTATTTTAGTAGGATATTTTTACTTTTTAATATATAATTAATAAGAGGAGATATAATACCATTTACAAAAAAATAATTAAGAACAAGTATAGCTCTGGATTGCTTTATCGGGACTTCGTCCCTCCGCGCAATGACGAATCTGTAGTTTTTAAAAATAAAAACTCATCATTGCGAGCGGAGCGAAGCAACCCAGAAATGTAAACTTAAATTACGTAATTGGTATAATTAAAAAATCCCCAAATTAATAAGGATATGAGAAGGGGGAGGAAAAAGTGTGGACGTGGTTGAATTCTCTTAGGAAAAGAGAAAAAAAATTGCTCTTTAGAGCCAGTGAAGGTGTGACGGCAATTGAGTTTGCCATTGTCGCCCCTGTGTTCTTTGTCGTTTTCTTGGGTATTTTTGAGGTTGGAGCCATTATGCTGGTTCAAACCTCCCTTGAGACCTCCATTTTGCAAATTTCACGATTTGGGCGTACAGGAGACACGGTAGCCGGCCAAACGCCTCAACAAACAGCGCTTTCTCTCGCGTCAAACTATAGCTTTGGTCTTGTGAACCCAAACCAATTGGTGCTGACAGTAACGCCCTATTCAAGTTTTTCAGCAATGCCCTCTTTGGCGCAGGCTCCAACAACAGGAACGCAAGATTTTGGGGGGAGCAAGCAAGCAGTTCTCTATACTCTTTCTTATAATTGGCAATTTTTTACACCTTTAGTCGGGACTCTTCTTTCCCCTAATGGATCCCTAAAGCTGACAGCATCTGCTGTTGTACAAAATGAACCTTTTTGAGGTATACTATGCGTAAGTGGTTTAAAATAAAAATAGGAAAAGAAGATCGAGGAGTGGCGGCTATTGAATTTGCCATTCTTTTACCTGTTCTTCTCCTAACGTTCTTTGGTCTTTTTGATATTGCTAACTTTTCTTATTGCAGTAATAAAATGAACCGAACTGCCCAAGAAATTAACAATATTGTCACCCGTGGAAATCTGACGAAACCTGAGTTAGATTCACTGTTACAGGTTTCCGTTTTAATCGCGCAGCCCTTCAACTTTACGGCTTCAGGCAATGTTATTGTCACTTCAGTGGCTGTTGTGAGCGCAAATCAAGGGCCTCAGATTATGTGGCAAGATAGTTATCCTGGAGGAACGTCCGAGAGCAGAATTGCACCTGCAAGTTTGCCGGGAGGGTTAGTCCTTAATACGAACCAAACAGCCATCTTTACGGAAGTTTTTTTTACCTATACGCCGCTTATTTCAAATTATATTCTTGCGCCAAGTCAAACACAAATATATGCTTTGGCAGCAGCGCTTCCGCGCCAAGGTCAAATGACAACCCTTCCTGCAAGTTAACTTTTATTTGTTAAAAATTAAGTGAGTCTAATTTATTAATATATGATATAATAATCGTATAAGTATATATGTAAAAAAAGAGGACAAAATGGGGATCTGGGTAAGACTAAAAAGTAACTGTGGTTACGCATTGACCTTTTTCCAACATGAAGCTGGGGTTGTGGCCATTATTTATGGCCTTGCCCTTCTTCCTATATTTGGAATGCTTGGGCTCGCTATTGATGTGGGTCGTGTGTATTACGTTCACTCCATTATTACAGGCGCTTCAGATGCTGCTGCTCTTGCAGGCGCGAGTGCAGGAGGAACAGCTGACAATATGACAGCGCAAGCGACAGCTATCTTTAATGCCAACATTCCTAAAAATTTTATTGCAACGATTTCAGGCCCAACGATTCTGCTTTCATCTAACAATACAGTGGTTAATGTTTCGGCAACAGGAACGATTAATACAACATTTATGCAAATTTTAGGAGAACCTACGATTGCGGCAACGGCAACGTCCCAGGCTCAAGTGACAACAACGGGAGCAGAAGTTGTTCTGGCGCTTGATAATACAGGATCGATGGCGGGATCTCCGATGTCAGGAGAAATTAGTGCGGCTCAACTGCTGGTGAATACCTTATATGGAAGTGCAACAAATGATACGGTGAATGGGCTTTGGGTTGGCGTCGTGCCCTATACAACAACAGTAAATATTAGCACAACAGGAGGGAGTAATTGGTTAACAACCCTGGGCAAAGCGCAAATTGCCAATACCAATCTGTACCCAAATATTGCACCTACCTCAACAAGTGTGGGGGGGAGATGGATGGGGTGTGTAGAAGCCCGTACACCGAACAGCTTTACGTCCTATGGCTATACAAGTTATGCGAATGGAACAGATGCAACGGATACGCCTCCCACCTCGGATTCAACAAAGTTTACTCCTTTCCTTTATCCATCAACAATGATTCATCATTATACATTTGGCCAACCTTTGAACAGAGGAACACTATCAACGAGTAGGAATGCCCTCGGAACACCTCCCTGGGGGAAAAATGGGAGCACGCGCGGGGATAATGATTGGACATTGAGTGGGACTGTTCCTTCTGGATCGGGGCTTCATTTTGGAGATAACTATAATTGGCATGGAGGAGATGGGAATACGGGCGTAGGGCCTAATTTAGGCTGCCCTGTTCCGCTGCTTCCTTTAACGGCCTCGCAAACAACTGTGCAAAATACCATTAGCAACATGAAAGCGACCTTTAGGGGAGGAACCATGATCAATGTGGGTCTTTCCACAGCCTGGTTAATGCTTTCCCCAAGAATGCAGGGGTTATGGCCGGGAAGTCCTTCCACTTTGCCCCAAGCTTATGATAAGACGCTAAAAGTCGTTGTTTTGATGACAGATGGTCAAAACCAATGGTATGACTGGCCAGGAGGTGTGCCAGGGCAACCTGCTCCTAGTTCCGATAATTATTCTGCAGATGCTGACTATACAGGATATAGCCGACTGGCGGAAGGACGTACAGGGACCACTAGTCCTACTCAAATAACAACTAATTTAAATAACAGCATGGCCACTATGTGCACCAACTTAAAAAATAATGGTGTTGTGATCTATACGATTCTCTTTAACCATGATGGATCGGCGGGAAGCTCTGCGAACCAAGCCCTTTTTCAAAATTGTGCAACGGATTCAAGTAAGTATTTCTTAACAATTACCAATGCCGAGCTCACGGCGGCCTTTTCAAACATTGGCCAATCCATCTCAAATCTTCGGTTGCAATGGCCCGGTACGCCTTAAATTTGACTGGGTGTTTAAAAGAAAAAGGGAGAGCTTAGCTCTCCCTTTAAATTTAGAAAATTTTAGTATTTATTTTTGTGCATTCAATTTGGTTTGAACTTCTTGATAGACGGGGTCAAGGTCCTTAACAAGGTCAAAATGGATAGGGCTTTTTCTGAAATACTCGATTGAATCTTGAATAATTAATCCTAAAGTTTCTTCAAAGCTGGCATTAGGATGTTCTCTTATAACTGTTCTAGAGGTTCCCCAAACAAGAGGTTGCTCTCTAAATTTTTTGATAACTGGATATTGGGCTTGCAACTCATCAAGTTTTCTTTCAAATTTTTGACGGTGCACGACCATATCAGCTTTTCTATACACAGGATCCATACCTTCAACTAGATCAGAATAGAGGCTATAAGTCTTTATGAAATGCTGGATAGATTTATCAATAGTTAATTTTAGAGCTTCTTCGAAGCTAGCATTAGGATGTTCTTTTATAACTGTTCTAGAGGTTCCCCAAACAAAAGGTTGCTCTCTAAATTTTTTGATAATTGGGTGGCGGACTTCCCAAGTATTAAGACCGACTTCAAATTCTTGGTGGAGATTAGCTTTAAGAGAACTTCCGACCATTAAACTCATTATAAATAGGGTGGCAATTTTTTTCATCATATAACTCCTTGTTACCATCAAAGTGTCTAATAATGAATATAATTTATAATTGCAAATAAAATAATTTTAATAAAATTTAATTAAAATTTTAGTAATAATGGTTCGCTATATGCGTAATGGATAAAGCAAAGTTTCTAAATTTTGGCATTGTAAGAGGGAGGGAGTTTATTAATAGAAGGAATCCAAAGATTGTGTCACCTCGGAATTTAGAAAATCTTAGCGAATATACTCATTGAATTTGAAGATACCATGTTTCCTACCGACGGGTGTCATTCCCGC
>JAIEOZ010000074.1 GCA_019750035.1 Alphaproteobacteria bacterium
GCTGCGAGAAATTCGCAGCCTTAAAAATTTGGTGGGCCTCCCGTGAGTCGAACACGGTACCAACGGATTATGAGTCCGCTTAAATTGACAATTATTGTCGTTGATCAATGTTGATTAAATCCTGTAAACCTTTAAAAAACAATAACTTAACGTGAAAAATATAAATTATTGCGTTGATGGCAATTGATCGATATACTCCAAAATGGGTTACATGGCGGTTACATGGCGGTTACATGGGTTACATGAGCGGGCACAAGCAATGGCAAAATTAAATTTCACTGCGGGACGCGTAGCGGACTTCAAATGCGAGGCGGGCAAAGCGCAATCCTTTCTTTGGGACACAACTGCCCCCGGTTTAGGGCTGCGCATTACATCAAACGGAGCCAAGGCATACATCTTCCAGTCAAAGCTCAACACGCAAGCCATTCGAATAACGATAGGTTCACCGTCTGTTTGGAATATCGATAAAGCACGCGCCGAAGCAAGGCGTCTAAAAGTGCTCATCGATGGTGGAAAAGACCCGCGCCAAGTCAAGGCGGACGGCCTCGAAGCAGCACAGGTCGCCCGCAAGGTCAAAAAAGCGGCAGAAGCAGCAGCTGCTGCTTTGGTCGAAAAACATACGACGACCTTTCAACAAGTTTGGGACGTTTACCTCGAAGAGCGAAAGCCTCATTGGGGTGAACGACACTACCAAGACCATGTAAAAAAAATAGCCGCTGGAGGCATCCCCGCACTGCGCGGTACACGTGGTCGCGGTGTGACAATCGCGGGCCCCCTGCACTACTTTGCTTCGATGCCAATTAGCAGCATTGATTCTGAAACGGTAGAAAAATGGGCTAAGGTGGAAGGCAAAGTTCGTCCGACGTCTGCTCGCCTCGCATGGCGCATGTTGAAGGTGTTTTTCCAATGGTGCTCCGAGAGCAAAAAATACCGTGACCTGATGCAACCTCAGAACCCCGGCAAAACTAAAAAGAGCGGCGAGTCCCTAGGCAAAGCAAAATCAAAACGCGATAACCTTGAACTTGCCCAGTTGCCCGGTTGGTTCGAAGCAGTACAAAAATTGCCAAACCCAACTGTTAGCGCTTATCTGCAAACCCTACTTTTATCCGGCGCACGCCCCGGCGAGATCTTAGCGATGAAATGGGAAGACATAAATTGGCGATGGGGGTCAATTATTATTCGCGACAAGATAGACGGCGAACGCACCATTCCTTTGACGCCATTTGTTTCTCATTTGCTTGCCAAGCTACCAAAGCGCAATGAGTTCGTTTTCTCAAGCTTTCAAGAGAGAGCAGACACTATCGGCAAACCCCATTTAGCGCACAAACAAGCGTGCGACGCTGCCGGGTTACAAGGCTTGACGCTGCATGGTTTGCGCAGATCATTCGCTAGTCTGGCCGAACAAACCGAAGCGCCGGGTGGTGTGGCTGCGCAGATTCAAGGCCACAAACCACAAAGCGCAAGAGAGAAAAGCTATATCGTGCGGCCGATGGATTTTTTACGCAAATGGCACATCAACATCGAAGCGTGGATACTTGAGCAGGCACATATTGATTTTTCACCGAAGCCAGCGGGTTTGTCTATAGTGCAAAGAAATTAATTGAAAATGGCGCGTCGAACTTTAGGTTGCACACGCGGCTGAGCAACAAATCGACAATAAAGAAATATCTAAAAAGCCATTTTTCAAAAACCCAATATGGTTCTCCCGTTCATTTACTATGCCGTTTACTATGATCCATTTACTATGCTGAGCAGCCCTCCAACACTAGTAATCAACGTCATTCAACCCGGTTCGCCTGTGGTTTCGAAAATGAAATTACTAATTTCTTTTGCTCCGTTCGCCAAACCAAATTAAAAACATTAATGTGCGCGAGTAATACGTTGCACAAAAGACTGGTGCCTCACGGCGCATTGAACAGGTATTCTTGAAACCTTCGCATCAACGAAGCTGTAATCGTTCTAGTTCAAATTAGGGTAGACACAACGGTTTGAGCAAATGAGCGTTGTTGGCGTACGAATGGGTTCCGAGTTCTACTAAACCCCAAAAAATGACTTTCGCGCTGCGCACTAATCTCGTAATCATCAAATCTAAAGTTAGTTTGTTCAATTCAACTCAAGAACCAATAACGCGCTCTTAACATGAAAAGTGATGAAACTCCATCAGGGCAACTAGTATTCCTATTAGATTTTAGTGAATAAATACAAAGTTGAGGTACTTGTTGACAAAAACTAGTGTGTTCCGAATTTCAAAACTCGCGCAGACCTCACTGTTTGAATTATCGCGCAGCCGTGGCATGTCACACCAAGTACTTGAAGTTGAATCCAATTTGTTGCACCCATTTTTTAGATACGCAGTAAAAAGCTCGTCGCAAAGAGTTTAAACAAAATGCATGGCGTACGGCATCCATCAAGTCGGAAAAAAGCGTCCGACTATTGGATTTTGCATTTACTCTGCGGTTTGCGTCTATGACACGCTCTCACGATTAGTGTCTGGCTTTTCTCGTGAACGTCAAACGTTGTATGAACGGGACAATTTTACTATCGAAAACGGATAATTCATCGAATTCAGTAGACAACGGCGCTCTCCGTGCGTAACGTCCATCGCGCACAGAAGTTCCCATAGTTGGCGCGATTAAGCAGTTTTGACAAGTTAGAAATGAGTTCCAAAGAATCCTGTTCACCGACCGTGGACTCTGAAAGTCTCTTCTATATGTTTCGTCCAATATTTTGATGCGGTTTAATTTGGAAAGCCATAATGTGAAATAGTCGCAAATAAACTTTTTCACTTGTTAGCCAGTCGAGCCGTCAAGTTGATCAGAGCTTTTTTCATCCACTTTAGAGTTAGAACTTTATGTCCATTACCGAGGTATTCGTAGCTGTCGCCACTATCTCTGCTGCAATCTTTTCCGGAGCGCTCCTATGGATGATTCGCAAACCTAAAATACCCAAGTGGCTAGATGTTGCCGCGTCAATTATGTTGCTTGTTTTTGCCGCTCTATGCCTTGGTATGCTCCAAACAATCTACAACGACCTTCCAGGCTATACCGTCAAACAGAAAGACCTCAAAGCCCAATATCAAATTGCCCTTTACTTGGTTCCATTCTTTACGGCTGGCCTCGCCACCAACATCCTCGCTCATGTCATTCTTGCTGATCGTGATTACACTGGTACCATCACGTTTTATGACGCGGCGATTAAATCTCTACAGGCTATCTGTTTTGTCGCTCTCGCCCTTACAATCTTTGGACTTATGGGATACGTCGCCTACAAAAAATTGAACCCCACCAAAAATGTGGGGAAGTCCAAATAGGACCTAGTGGATAGCCCGCAAGCGGCGCATGCATGGTCCCTACTCGCTATGTGCTCATGCGGCCACTGCCTTTACTTTAGGCAGCAACTGAAACTATGGATCAATCAACTGTCGATTTACTTCGAAACAACCAAATATCCCGGAAATCACTATCGGTTGCTGCGACCATCTTCTTGGGAGCCATCGGAAGTGGCTTGTGGGAACTTGCTCTAAAAGAGATATACGAAAATACAGCCTATCGTCACAAATTACAATTGTAGTTTTGAAATTGCACTTTTGAATTCCGACGACAGGAGGTCTGTGAATTATTATGTTTAATCTACCAACCGCGACTAAATCGGCGATAAGAATTTCTCCATTCTTTTATTTTTCGATGATGGCGGCCCCGCCATCCCAACGTGAGGTTAAATACGTATGAACCGCGAATTGATTTCATGGATGCAAATAAGAGCAGCGAAAGGCGCTGCTGGCCCTTCAACGATCAGGGGAATGGCTCCGGCCGGAACCGCGGACTTAATCAAACAATATTTGCTCAATATCGACATCAAGCGCATCAGGGCGCGTACTGAATCCAATTTTTTAAAGAAACTTGAAATAATTACGGATGAGCTTCTGGAGATTCTTCCTCAAGGTTCGCAGCATTGGGGCATGGCGAGAAAGTGTGTGAATATATTTTTGCGCAACTGCCTGTACAACAAATACTTGTGCAGTCACTACAAATTAGAGCTTACAGAAGAGTGGTTAGAAATCCCATTAGATAGTCATGTTGGAAAAGGACTTATTGCAAATTCCGAGAGAGGCTCTTTGCCTAAATGGGAAAAAGTAATTTCGCTTACTCGCGAACAAAGCGACCAATATCAAAAAGCTGCTCGCGAGCTGGCAGAAAAGAAACACGTTTGCCGAGTTCATCTAGATAATTTGTTATATCAAGGAGAACATGTCGCAAAAAAGAAATCCAAAGTTTTACCTCGTGCTCCTCGTTCCATAAATAAAAAAAGAGGTAGCGCTTAGTTTTGAGATGAAACTGACAAGTTCAAAGCGGCAAACCTTCGCAGCATATAGATACGATATCGGCGGGCTTGGTCGATTGGTGGCAAAATACTGAAACGGTAAAGATATCGATGGACATGCCAACGAGTTCATCATTGTATTTGCTCATACCTGATTTGACACTTACCAGTTTTTGTAGGGTGTCTGTCAGATTAGATTTGAGTCAGGTTTTTTCAGCCCAAATCACTTTCCCAGTCAAGCATAGTTTCAGTGGGCGTTTTGCCGTACCACCGAAGAAAATGCCTCCGCAGCGCTAAATCCCTCCATAATCAGCTCAACAATAGCATCTTTATGCAGACGAACTTCGGACGATAGTGTTGCTTTATTCTCCTTGTAATACTCAGCCATCACTTTCAAGGCTTCTGGTTCTTTTACCTTCTTGCGTGGCTTGATCTCTTGCTCTGTTGATTTCAAAAAGCCGTCAAAATCTGTTGTCACGTCGCTCCAGTCGAATTCAAATACCTTTTCCCGCGTCTTCTTTGGATCAAAGTGATTAGTAAATCCGGTGCCACACTCCCCTGAGGCCTTGCCAATGACTAATGAAGTCAAGTCAGGCAATTCACGTTCATCTGTAAATAATCGCACCACGTCGAGGCGTCGCCCGGCGGATACCGCGATGGCCTTTTGAACGACAGGACGGTCTAAATATTCCTGCTTGGCTCGCTCTACCAGCTCGCCATAGGTTAAACAGTTTTTATGTTTGGCTAGGTCAATTAAGATCGCATAGTAGACTGAGGCCAGCTGTAAATCGATCAGAGTGATGTTGGCGTATTGACTGCCTAAAGGTGTAGTCATAAATTTGAATGGGTTAAATTAGTTATTACATTGGTTGGCCGACAAATTCGCCGAGGGTTTGCTTGGCACTATTGCTGAAAATGCGCTAATTCAATAACACGTTCTCCCGGAGTAACTGCCATCTTCTGCGCCTGCTTCAATGCCCCGGCGTACCAGTCAAAATATCAAAAATCACCTTAGAAAACATCTTCGCTTTACTAGGGTCAGACAAGAGCTGCATCATTTGATTTTTATGCGCTTCGCCGCTGTCCATCACGGCGTCATCTACAGCTTTAGGGAAGTCGCCTAGCATTGCCTGCTCTGGACTATTGCTCAGTAACTGGCGCATGACCAGTTCGTTCTCGCGCACTTTGTCGCTGATGGTGTTGGCGTAGTTCACCATATCCGCTTCGGTGAGTTGGTCGGTAATGAATAGTTCGTTTAAGCGGTACACGATCTGCGATAAGAACTCGACTTTCTTGTCTTTGGCTTTGGCCGTCCCTACTGCATCACCCGGCTCTAGCTTGTATTCATCTGACTCTTGCATCATCAAATGTTGCTGGCGGATTTTGGATACGCGGTAGTGGCTTAACACGATGCTCGATAAATCGACGTCATCTTCATCCATGATAGTTTCGCGCAGCATGGGGCGCAGGTTGCGTGCATACAGGCTGAGCTTTTCTAGTTCTTTATCGTCGTAGTCAACAATCTGCGACATGAAGTCATAGAAGCGCACGAAAGTACCCAAATCTTTTTTGAAAATTTCTAGCGCGTCTTTTTCTTTTTTGCACTCTTTGAAGCTGTTCTCCGCGTTAGCAATTAATACCGCATCGGCGGTTTTTTTGGTGCGCTCGAATATATCTCTGGCTTGCTTATAGGCTTCTACCGCGTTCTTGTAGCGCTTCTGCCAGCGTTCTACGGCGGGTTTGCAGATATTCGCAATGGCCGCATTGCTCTTACTCTTCACAAAGAAGGCGTCGCAGAATTGCTCGACTTCTGTCCACGAAAAGATACCGGCAGCACGCAGCTTATCGTTCAAGTCAAAAATCAAATCCGGGTCAGACACGTCGGCGAGTTCTGCCGTTTGGAAGTAAGGCTGAAAGGCAGCGAGGATTTCTGCTGGTTCGTTGAAGAAATCCAAAATAAAAGTGCCAGTCTCAGCCTTGCTTGGGTAAACGCGGTTTAGTCGAGACAGGGTTTGCACACATTCCACCCCGCCCAACTTTTTATCCACATACATGGCGCATAGCTTGGGTTGATCAAAACCGGTCTGAAATTTATTCGCCACGATCATTACTTGGTAGTCATCGGTGTCAAAGGCTTTGCGCATGTCGCGCCCTTTTAACATCGGGTTCATGTTCATCTCGGTGTATTTATTGCCTAGCACCGCTTCAGAGTTTGGATCTTTGTCGGTAAATTCCACTTCACCCGAAAACGCCACCATCGCATGAATTTTTTGATAGCCTTGTACGGTGATGTACTTATCGAAAGCCAGCTTATAGCGCACCGCTTCTTTGCGCGAGCTGGTTACGACCATCGCCTTGGCCTGGCCATTCAGCAAACCCATCACATGGGTTTTAAAATGCTCGACGATGACTTGCACCTTTTGGCTGATGTTGTAGTCGTGAAGGCGCACCCACTGGTTCAGCTTGACCTTGGCACGCTTGCTCTCGACTTCTTGGTCAGCATTTTTCATCTTCATCGCCAAGTTATAGGCGACTTTGTAGTTGGTGTAGTTCTTCAGCACATCGAGAATAAAGCCCTCTTCTATCGCTTGGCGCATGCTGTACACATGGAAGGCGGCGGGTTTATTGGTCTTCGAAGGGGCTTCTAAGGGGCTTGGCAAGCGGCCAAAGAGTTCTAAAGTCTTGGTCTTAGGTGTGGCGGTAAAGGCGAGATAACTCAGGTTTTTAGAGGCGCGGCGCGAGGCGACTGCGGCATCCAGAATATCGTCGGTGGTCAATTCGGCTTCATCATCACCCGCGCCTTCCACCATCAGCACTTCTTTCAGTTGCCGGGCGGTAGAACCAGTTTGCGAAGAATGCGCCTCATCGGCAATCACGACGTAGTTACGCTCTTTGAGGCTGACGCTGTTTTCTATCGCACGCAACACAAACGGAAAGGTTTGTATGGTGACGATAATAATCGGCTGCGAGTTTTCTAAAGCCTTGGCCAGTTTTTCTGATTTAGAGCCATCGCCTTCCTGATTGTTTATCCGCCCCACCACGCCATCGATCTGCTCAAACTGCGCGATGGTGTCTTGCAATTGCGCGTCTAACACGGTGCGGTCAGTTACCACAATCACTGAATGAAATTGTTTATTGCCCTTCGCATCATACAAAGACGAAAGCTGATGCGCCGCCCAAGCGATAGAATTCGATTTACCCGAACCTGCGCTGTGCTGTATCAAATACTTATGCCCCGGCCCTTCCGCACGCGCCGCCGTCAGCAATTTATTCACCACATCCCATTGGTGATAACGCGGGAAGATCAGGCTTTCTTTTTTGTATTTGCGCCCTTCCCAGTCTTCTTTTTCTTCTATTTGTAAATGCACGTACCGAGCCAAAATCGTTAGCAGGTTTTTCGGCAATAAGACTTCATTCCACAAATAATCGGTCGCGTATTGCGTCACTACTTCTGGTACATCATTACCCGCGCCGCCCTCTGCCGTGCCCTTATTAAACGGTAAAAAGTAAGTCTCATCCCCTTCTAACCGTGTTGCCATATACACCTCGTACTGGCTCACGGCAAAATGCACCAACGCACCGCGCTTAAAGCTGAGTAAGGGTTCTGGCTTCTTGGCGACAGGGTCAACCGGCAAGCGCGTGGTGCGATACTGCTTCATCGCGTTATGCACCGCTTGTTTAAATTCTGATTTCAGCTCCAGCGTGGCAACCGGTATGCCATTCACAAATAACACCAAATCAATGCGCCATGCCTTGGCTTGCGTGCCAGTCTCGGCCAAGTGCGCTTCAGATGCCCAAGGGCTATACACCAGCTCAGGCACCACACGCAGGCGGTTTTGTTGGTAACGCACCAAAGTATCGGGATTCAAGTCATGCTCAGGCGCAAACTGGCACAGCGAGAAGCGCGTACCGCGATCGCGCAGCTCGTGGCGCAATACGCCCAATGTGCCAAAAGTACGCATCTCTTTATTCGCCGCATTCGGGTCGGCTTTATTCAGTTGCGTGGCGACCCGTTCCAAAAACTTTTGTTCAGGGTCATGCGGATAAAGCGCACAAAACTTTTGCCATTGCTCGTCTTGCGTATCTTTGACAAAACCCAGCACATCTTCCGGATATAGAGCCAGCTCACGATTGTAGTGTTCGGCTTTGCCGAGCAGCCAGCCATTCGCCAGCAGTTGCGCGATCATATCGTTTTGAAAGGTGAGTTCGTTGGCTTTGCTCATAGAGTTGTTCTTCTTTTGCGTTGGTTTAACTGCGTAATTAGGCTTTACGCGGCTGCAACTTCAATTTCAGGAACCAGTGTTGGTTGCCAGTCTCGCACGTCGATTTTTCCGGTGACGGAAGCGGAGATTAGGGCTGTGCGGCGTTCTTGAATGAATTCAATCGCAGATAAAGCCCGCTCCAATAAAATATCTAATTTTTTCAGGCTTTTGTCTAAAAATTCCACGATCTGATACTGTTCTTCAATATAAGGAATGGTCACTTTGAACTTGCCGACAATATCTGCGTTTAGATTCATTTGACTAGTTTCGTTTCCGCCATCTCTAATTGCGTGATAAGCGGCCATGAAGTAGTACCGCAAATACTGATTAAAAAATCTCTCACTTGCGTAAATAGCGGCACACGCTTGATTGTATGTTGCAGGAACTCCCAATATTGCTACGCGACCTCGTGTCACACCTTGACCGTACATCGCCATAAGGAGAGTTCCTGGTGGCGATATTTTCACTGACGAATTTGATATCGCTAGTTCCGTAATGTATTCCTCTGTTTCAAATATTTCGTCATATCGCACTTCTCCAGTTTTTATCCATGGAATATTCCCGTTCCAATATTCTGAATTTGTTCGATCAGGCGTCGCTCCCGTAGAAATTTGAGCATGGTATCCAATCGATGAAACCGACCAATGCGCAGGCACTTCGCCTAACCACTCCACACCTGATTCGCGCATGGGGGCGTTGGGGTTGAGGCCTTTGGTGACAGCATGACTAATCACTGTCTGCCGCTTTTCTTTGAGCAGCTTGATCAACTCTTGCTGCTTCGCTATCAGCGTATCGATCTTGGCGGTTTCGTGGTCGAGGAAGTTGGCGATTTTTTCTTGCTCGGCGACGGGAGGACAGAAAACAAGCACATTCCCAACTTGTTCGGCGCTAACAGCTTCAAAGGTACTCCCTGTAGACACCGAATCTAATTCACCTTTGATTACAATTACCAGCCACCAGAGAAAATTCCGGTCCAATTTTTCTCGGTTCAGAATTGAACATAAACCACGACCAATACCATACCTTTGGTCTGCAATATTTAACGCACCAACAGGTGCTCTAACCGAAAATAGCAATTCACCTGGATTTGCAATTTTTCGAGGAACTACACAATATTGTTTCGGTGCAGGGTTCTTTGCACCAAACTCAGCATTACCTTGCAAAAATGGCATACCAACGCCGTCTTGATTACAGTCCTCGGAATTTGGCGATTGCCCCATGTTAATTGAAGCTTCAAATTTAAGTCGCGACTCATTCCAGTGCTTTGGAATATTTCCAAACCAAATTGCTTCAGAATCCTTATATTCCGCATAAGCCCTATACCGACTCATATCCCCTCCCCCTGCGCAATATTCAGCAGATAAAACTCATGCAATTTCGCTTGCAGCAGTTTTTTATCGGGCAACTGGGTTTGGTATTCGGCGATCATGGCGGGTGATAGGCTGCGGCTGAGCGCGTATTCGACCACTTCATCATCTTTGCTGGCGCACAGCAGCACGCCGATGGCGGGGTTTTCGTGGGCTTTGCGGTGGTCGCGGTCTAGGGCTTCGAGGTAGAAGTTGAGTTTGCCCAAGTGTTCTGGCTGAAATTTATCGACCTTGAGTTCTATCGCCACCAGTGCATTTAAGCCACGGTGAAAAAACAGCAGGTCGAGCGCGAAGTCTTGCTTGCCGACTTGCAAGGGGAATTCACTGCCGACAAAACAAAAGTCGCGGCCTAGTTCGAGCAAAAAATGCTTGAGTTTGCCCAGCAAACCCTGATGCAAATCGGCTTCGCTGTGCTCTTGCGGCAGATTTAAAAAGTCAACAACATAGCTGTCTTTGAAGACATTCAGGGCGTCTGGGTGCATTTGTGTCAGCACTGCTGACACTTTCGCAGGGTTAAGTATGACGCGCTCAAATAGCGCGGTAGTAAATTGCCGTTCCAGCTCACGGCTAGACCATTTTTCTTGCACCGCCATTCTTAGATAAAACTCACGCTCTTCTGCTCGCTTGCTACGGCTGAGTATGGTGAGGTTGTGCGTCCAAGGCAATTGTCTCAGCAGTGCCGAGACAATTTGGTCATCTTGATAAGTTTCGTAAAACTGACGCATACGGAACAGATTGCGGCGAGTGAATCCTTGCAAATTTGGCTGGGTAATTGCCAAATGTTGAGCTAAGGCATCCACCACGCCATCGCCCCATTCTGCTGCCTTGATCTTATTACTGATGTACGCGCCAACTTGCCAATACAACTCAATTAAGGTGGTGTTGACGGCTTGGTAGGCATGTTGCCGCGCTGCCGCGATCAGGTGGACGACTTCAGAAAAATCGGGCTGATCTGTTTTCATGACGTGCGTTTTGCTCATGAATGCACCTCTTGCAGCAGCTTCATGATTTCTGCGCTGACGGCATCGAGATCGGCATCAATCTCAGCTAGATCACGCGGTGGCTGGTATTGGTAGAAATGGCGATTAAACGGAATTTCGTAACCGACGATGCCGATTTGCTGGTCTTTATCGTCCTTCTTACTCGCGTCTATCCACGCGTCTGGCACGTGCGGCTGTACTTCTTTTTTGAAGTAGGCTTCGTTGATGGCGTTGACGGTTTGGCTTGGGTCTAGCGCGACGTTTTCGGCATCACGCAGGTCTCCGTCGGCTTTGTATTCGATGGTTTTGCCATTCACGTCAAACAAGCCGTAAATCGGATCAGCTTTTGCTTTGTGGATTTTTTTGATGACTTTTTGAGCGTCTGGGTTCTTCCAACTGACTGCCGCTTCGATGGCTTTTTTGTCTTTGGCGTCTAGGTCGACGCCTTGCTTCTTTGCTGCATGCGTAAGCGCGTCGTCAAAGGCGTTCATGTCATCAAACTGGGCACTGCCTATGGCCGCTTGTATTTGGCGTGCTTTGCGCAGAATGGCGAGCTGATTGCGCCACGTGTCGCGGTCTAGCAAGTCTTTGATTTGCTTTTCTTTGAGGTCGGCAAAGTGCAGCTTAATGTAACGGCGTATCGCGTCTTGATGGCTGCTAAGGTCGCCATAGTGGGTGCAGGTTTCCGCATCTGTCCATGTCGCGCCATCAATTGCGCTGTATTCAGCGTATGCCCATTGCATCACCGCATTGAGTGCGCCGGATTCAAAACGCAGGCTGGTAATGCGCTCGTCGGAAAATTGATAAGACATGCGCAGCGGTCGTTCTATGGTGATGCGGCGGTAGCCAAATTCATGCGTTTTAAAGATTTTGGCGGCGAAAGTTTTGGCGGCTTCCGTCTTCGGGTTTGCTGACTGACGGCCACGGTTGCTTTTTTGTTCGGCGGGTTTGTCCAGCTCACGCGCATCAACTACTTCAAAATTACCGAAGCATTTGGTGATGGTGGCGATGTCGCTTTCATCCATGACATTGCGCTTACTGCCCAGCGATTTGCGCATCTTGCCGCACAGGTTCACGCCATTAATGAGTTGCACCAGCCCTTTGCGTGCCTTGGCTTTTTTGTTCGATAGCACCCACACATAAGTCGAGATGCCGGTGTTGTAAAACATGTCGGTAGGCAGCGCGACGATGGCTTCTAGCAAATCGGCTTCCAGAATATAACGGCGGATTTCAGACTCACCTGAACCAGCACCACCCGTGAACAAGGGCGAGCCATTGAGAATAATGCCAATACGGCCACCGCCTTCGCTTGCATCGCGCAGCTTTTTGATGAGGTGTAACAGGAACAGCAGCGAGCCATCAGAAACCCGTGGCAAACCCGCGCCAAAGCGACCGTCAAAGCCCTTGTGGTTATGTTCGTCAATAATCTCTTGTTCAATCTTTTTCCAATCAACGCCAAACGGTGGATTGGACAGCATGTAATCAAACTTATGGGCATAGAGCTGATCATTTGAGAGCGTATTGCCGAGCTTGATGTTACTGACATCCTGCCCTTTAATCAGCATGTCCGCTTTACAAATAGCGTAACTCTCTGGGTTTAGTTCTTGGCCATAGGCACGCATGACGGCTTCGGGGTTGAGTTCATGCACGTATTCCATGCCCGACGACAAGAAGCCACCAGTGCCAGCCGTAGGATCGTAAATGGTACGGATAATGCCGGGCTTGGTGAGCGCGTCATCATCTTCCATAAACACCAGCGAGGTCGTCAGGCGCACGATGTCGCGTGGGGTGAAATGTTCACCCGCCGTGTCGTTCGAGCTTTCAGCAAAGCGGCGTATCAGCTCTTCAAACACCAGCCCCATGTCGTGATTCGAAACTGCCTTGGGACTAAGATCAATCGTGCGCACTTTTTGCACGACTTTGTAGAGTAAATTGGCGTCATTGAGCTGGCCAATGAATTCAGCAAAATTAAAGTATTCAAAAATTTCCCGAGCATCTTTGGAGAAACTTTGAATATAGCTTTCCAAGTTAGCCTTAATGCCTGCTTCGCCCAGCTTGGACAAATCCATCTTTGAGGTATTGAAGAACGACAAGCCACCAGTGGCACGCAAGATCATTTTCTCTTGCGCCTCTTCCGGCAGATTCATCGCCTGTATTTTTTGCTGCTCGGCCAATACCGCTTCTTTACTGGCCTCCAGCACGCACTCCAAACGGCGCAATAAGCAAAACGGCAGAATGATGCGGCCATATTGGCTCTGCCTGAAATCACCACGCAAAAGATCGGCAATCGCCCAGGAATCGGAGGCGAGGTTGTTGGGTGTTTGGGTCATGGATTAGTCTTATTTAAATCGAATGCGGTGAATAAAGCTTGGCAGAGATGCGTTTGCAGCGGGGTTTGCTTCATGCGACCGGCAAACCCAGCATCATTGCCAATTTATGATGAAGAAGATATTACCTTATGGGCAACATAATGCCTATAGGAATGTACGCGAGTACGCAGTTAGATCTAGCATTTTTTGGACAAGATTCTGGCATGTAGAGGAAAGTAACTTAGTCGCTTGTCGCAAAAAGATCGGTCATGGTGGGCATATCTTCAGGAAACAGGGGCAAAGTCTCACTGCCTTTTTTCTTCGGTCGCTTCAGTTTGGTATGCGTCGTTAGACCTAATATAGTTTCAATTTGACCAGCCGCCCGCATGATTTGATACAGGTCAAGCTGTTCGGTAGAGGTGTCTTGCTTTACGTAACTTGCGAGGTAGCTTTGAGACTTACATTCAACTCCATTGCGAGCACAAACGATAAAAGCAGTAGACTCCGCCTCTAGTTCTTGCTGCGCATGGGTTTGCGTAGGTCGTTGCGGAATGCTCAGGTAAACATCACGTCCAAGGTGTCCTAAGAACAGGTGAGCCAGCTCATGAGCTAGCGTGGAGAATTGCACATTTGCATCATGATTTTTGTTCACATTCATGCTATAGCTAGACGATTCGGTGGATTTGGTGGAACGCTTCACCAATGCAATAGAGCCGGCTTTGCAGTCGCCAGCATCTAACTTCATCCAAGCGATGTTCTTTTTGGCGAGCAATAGCTCAAATCGCGCAAGTGCCATTTGATCAATGACACCTGTTGCTGCGAATGCTGTCACCCCCTCGGGGATGGGTTCGCCTTCGGTATCCATTAGGTCATAAACGAGTGCGACAGGGCCAAATGGCCAAAGTATCAGAAGTGGTCTTGCGTCAACTTTTATCGTCCGACCGAACGACTCAAACCATTCGCTGGCCGAAGCCGCGTGATTCAAACCGGGTTTTTGAATCTGCAAGAGTAAGGCGTTGAAGGGGGCGAAGTTACGTAAGCGTACTGCAAAATCAAGCAGATTTTTGTAATCAGCGCCCTTGCGGTAGAGGCGAGAATCCTCAAGCAACTTATCCAGCATAGATCGGGCAACTTCGATCTCTATTGAAACGGGTACGTTCACGTGTTCCCCTATTATTTTAATTCGATTGTTAGTGAAACCGATTAATGCGCATCAAAAAATTGATCACTATTACGCAAGCAATCTTGCAGATATCTATAAGACTACAGCTTTGACAGGTGAAGCAAAGTAGCTTTACAACTGTTCTATAAACTGAAAAATTCTAGTCGTCCCTTCCATCGCTCCGCATGGAATAGCAACATCACCGCGCCTGTCAACCTTTGATTCAGTCGGATTAATACGTATCAACGGGCAATTGATTTCCTCGCCGTGTCTGCGCACTGTCGGAATGGCAGTTCCTGCACCGAGTTCAATTACTACTGGCCGATTAAGTTTTTTCAGCCATGCGTCAAGTCTGGCTGTCTGCATGTTCGTACGCATTTCGTCCCAGCGCCAATCCCCAAACATCAGAATATTCGGGCGAGACATGCCACCACAGACGGGACAAACGGGGAATTCGGATAACAGCTTGCAATTAACCGTATCAATTTCCGGTATAAAATCTTTGGCGCTCCAGACCACTTCGCCACAACGATCAGAACATTGCAAGTGATGGATCGAGCCGTGGCATTCCACTACGTGGCCAGCACCAAAACCTGCCTTCTGAAACTGCGCATCCACATTGCTGGTAAAAACAAACGCGCCATGAGTCATCCGACCCGCTAATTCTAGTAAGGTATTAAAACCCGCATGTGGTATCGTTTCTCGGTACAGTTGCAGCCGATGTCCATAAAACCCCCATGCCACATGCGGCATCGACGCAAAGGCTTGCGGGTTTGCGATTTCAGCGAATTCCATGCCCAGTTTTCCAAGTGCCGGATACGCCTTCCAAAAACCATTGTCTCCACGAAAATCAGGCAAACCGGAATCAATCCCCATACCCGCACCCGCTGTTATCAGCAAACCGTCGGCCTGTGAAATGAGTACCGCTGCTTCGAAACATGCTTGATCAATTGTCGTCATTTAAATTCGAGATTCTTTTATGTAGGCATTTTCGACGCTAGCGTAACAAGTTTTTCATCCGCTCAATACATTCGGCCATCCTTCTTCAGCCTTGTGGACTATTGTCCCCGGCCGCTTCGGGCGTAAGCACAGAGGATGCTGTTTTTGCAGACGTTCCGATTTGAATGTGCGCGTCGTTCGCAAGGCCTCCACTTCCAAGTCAGTTAATTTGGCCTAGCAGAATTTTTTTCAAAAAGGTCGTGTCCGAACCCCATCGTCACACTGGTATTTAGTTGAGTCATTAATTTGCTTACAGTGAGAAGCTTTTACTTCAATTTTCCACTCCCTCAATTGATCGTAGTTGTAAACGGTATATGAAAAATAAACCAAAGACGCCATTAAAATCGAAATCAGTAATGCTTTTTTCATGAGTCTGCCTTTCTTCGCTTAAACGCTAACCGCGCCAGTGCGATTACTGCTCCAGCGATTAGAAATCCGACGCATAGCCCCTCAGTACCAGATAATGTACCAAACGACGCTCTGGCTATTGCCCACTGCGCCTGCGGCAAACCCATGTTAACGTGATACATGCCATCCAAAAACACATGCGAAAAGCTGCCGAATATGCAGGAACCAGCCAACACACTTTTTGATATAAGTGCCTGCTTATATCTTGTTGGCCTGCATTGCTCCCAACCTCGCCAGACACCATAAGTGATCGCTGCAATCAACGACGCACCCGGCATATTATGCGTAATGATATGCAGATCACTTGCAGAGTTGGTGAGCATTTTGTAGCCCGGCTCCACATCCATAAGTATCTGCGACAAAGCAAACCCAGCAAAGCTGACATGCTTAGGTGCTACAGCCTTGGCAAGCGTACCAAGGCCAAAATGGAAAGGAGTGAATGGCATGAAAAATTCGCTTTCGGAAACATGCTACAGGTTAAGGAGCTTAAAAATACACCATCGCTATGCAGCTATATTTCAAAGACCTCTGAATAAGTTACTGCGCGACCAAATCTATAATATTCTGATGTGATGCGCACCAAGTCTTCGTAAGATTGCGCATCTCGATGCAAACCTCGACCGCTCGTTACATTTAATCAGCGAGTCCTTAAAATTCCATCCCCATTGAATTCAACCACTCAGCTATTGCAAGCGCAATTTTTCTGCCACCCACCTCTGAAGGTTCAATAGGTGAAAGTGCTGAATAATCATTTCGCTCAGTGCAAACTAGCCGTAAATCAATCACAGGCACTTTGGCAGCAAACGCCTCGCGCACAATAGTGTCGTTAAAAATGGCTAGTGCGGTTTGTGATTCAACGGAGAGATCCGGTATTGCGTCATATATCGTGCAGATTGCTAACGGAAGTTCCGCGCTTAATACCTGCCATAGCATAGTTCGATACCTGCGCTGAAAATCTCTGCGAATTTGGGAGAGTTGCAACAATCCTTCCCCAACCGTATCGACTCGGTCAGAAAAAATACCTAGTGCATTCAGTGCATCGTTTCCACCTATGCTCACAACCAAATGAGTCGCATCGAGAGGAATTTTCGCTATTTGGTTTTCCACGTTCGCCACCACATCGCCGTCATGCGCAATGAGCGTTGCCTTCCAAGACGCTGGCAGAGTGTGGCGCATATGATCGATTACGGCCAATTCGCCCGGTACATAGATTGCGTTGTCAAAAATTGAATCGCCCAACAAAACCAGATGTGATTTTGTTTTAGTCATCACACTCCCCCGTAAAAATCTCTTTAAATTGCTCAGGCTTTAATTGTGGACACAATTCTGGTAATCGCTCAAAAAAGGCATTTACTTGTTCGTCCGGAAGATGCACCGTTACGTTGTAGAACTGAAAAAACTCATCGAGTTCCCAATATCCATCGCAATGATCTAAAAATTCTTTGAGTGCATCGGTGATGAATACATCATCAAAATGTTCTCTGAGTCCATCAAACGCTTTCTCTTTCAAATCATTTCGGCCAGTGGTGCTCGGTGGAAGCATGTACAAACCTAGGTCTGCTTTAAAATGACGCATCGCCCCTGTAGTTACCATGCGAACCAATCTGTATCTACCAGAGTCCAGCTTCTCTCCTTCAAAGATATCACCATGGAGTATTCTAAAATCCGTGGAAAATTCCAACGAACGCTGGCAAAAGAAAAGATTCTCCTCTAAGGGCGTGACGAGCAATGTTTCCGTCGTACCCTCGGCGTTGACGATAACGATCTCAACTTGATTATGTTCACTTTGATTCATGGTTTTTTTGTCTCCATCCTTGCTTCAATCGCATTTTTGTTTACCAACAATGAACCAAACAATGCGGATGGTCTGGATCTAAGGTTAAAATATCTTGAACCGCATGACCGTGGATGGGACAACTGAATCGCTCACGATGTGCACCAACCACTCTACGCATCTCATCCAGAAAATTATTGATCGCATTGATCATCTGAGCACGGTCAAACGCAATTCAAAACGATTGAGCGGCTTACCCTTCTCCACTTGTGTCATGCCTGCTCTTCCAAAATAAAATCCGGCCAAAATAATGCCTGCATTCCCACCATGGCATCTGTAATATCCGCCACAGTTGCAACGTCGACACTTGAATCGATCAACGCGTTTGGTGAGGCGATGAATATCTCTCGCAGTCGGAATATCATTTCTTTAAAACTAAATGTCCTTCTAATCTGCGACATGAGGTTGTGACAAACCTCGCTCTGTGATATCACATATAGAAAGCTGGCAACCAACATGGACTCTGTCCTTACAACGGCTTGACTGTTTCCGACGATCAGTTCTAGCCAATCGAGGACGTCATCACTTACACCATTCTCTCGAAGTTCTGCATAAGTCGTTGGCCAATCAGTTTTTGGTATCAGTTTTAGCCACGCAGATAACCCTAATGGAGTCAAAACCATTCGATCATTGTGCTTCGCCCAAAAATATTTATTGTTCTGGTCGACCAAAGCAGCAACTAGCTCGCGATTTGAAAAAATCTGCGGATGACTAACGACGATTGGTTTGTGATCGCCGTCATCAATTCTCAAGAACTTAGGCATATAAAAAGTACATTCACCAACTCCTTTCAATGCTCGCACTTGATCTGAAGGCGACTCTCGTCGCCACACAGCAGGCCTAGAAAGGCCACCAGAACTATTCGACGAGCTTTCCTTTCGCATGAAGCGCATGTCGCTCGTACCACCCCATCCCGCAGGAGCCATATGCTTGACCTGATGAAGCTCGGGCATATCGGTGGCCTTGTCCGCCTCATCACGCTCATGCACTAAAAGAAAATTCGTACACTCCGACACCAATTTATAAGAAACCGCCAATTGCTGCGCGATTACCTTATCTGGCGCATTGTTCAGTGTATTGATTTGATTGTTAGCAGCCACTCTGGAGAGCGTCTCGTCAGCGCTGGAATTTGAATCAAGTAAAACAGTGCTTATTTCTTCTTGCTCAACATTGCCCACGCGCTGCCCAAAAAGTCGCAATACGCCTTCTGGTTGCGTTGGCAACAAGGTAAATACATTGACTGTATCGCTATCGAACACGTTGACATCGAGGCTTGAAACCCAAATAGGTGCGCATGCTTCTGGCCACACTAACGAGATCGACTCCAATCGCGGCGAGCGCAATCTTGTAAACATTCTCAGGATAGCTGGTTCGACCGCTTCACCCGGCGCAACAAAATCACACGCCCCGCCGGTAGCTTGTGCTAGCCGACGTAAGTGGCTCTCTGCCGGACTAGTACCAATGCCCACAATAAAGATTCGATGACCAGATGCTTTAGCCGACGCCATTACATTATCGACGCTGTCAATTTCTCCGTCGGTAATCATCAACACATCGCCACAAGATTTACCAGACAGTGTGAACGTCGAAAATAAAGCGGCCTCCATTTCTGTTCCGCCTAGCGTCGCATCCAGATTGTTTATCCAGCGCCATGCAGCGAGCTTACTGTTAGCGGTTGCCTTCCACATCGCACGAGAGCGATGCTCTACAGTACTGCCAAAACTGGACAATGAATAACGATCTCCCTCGCCCAGTTGAGTAACTATCGCCTGCAATGCACGACGTGCAGAAGCAATACTGACACCAGCCATAGACCCAGAACAATCAACCAGCAAATTAACATCAATACTTAGTAACTCATCTTGCGCGATTCGAGGGCAAAAACTAGCCATCACGATATGGTGACTTGCGTTTAACTTATCTCGTCCACTAACAGCAATAGAGTTTTGCTGCAATTGATCGAGTACAAGCACAAAATCTCTATCAAGAGCACCGAGCCGTGCCAACGATAGTGTCACTACATCGTTCTTGGTGACGAGCGCGATGGGATGCGTTGGTGACGCCACCCGTGCACTTGCCAACGCACCGTGGAGTCGCAATTCAATGTCAAACGGATATTCAGCAAAAACATCATTCTGTGGTCGCAAATATGCAGGAATTTTACTTTGCGCAGCATTTTGATCAGGCCCAACTTCATAATGTGGCGCGATTACCGTTGGTATCAGCAGGCGCAATCCGCGCTGCTCAAATTGCAGTGTTTGCGCATACTGAAAATGGATCACGCAATGCTCTTTGGGGGCAATATTGCCAAGACTTAGGCTATAACTATGATCACTATTTTTCTCTAACATGATGGCCGTATCGCCATCCGACAACGCTTCTTCATATAGCGCTTCAGCCTGCTTTTTCTCTACCACTGCACCTTTGAGTTTTTGATCACCCAGTGTCACTTCAACATTGAGCAAGACAGCTCCCCAAGGCAAAGGAAAGGTATAGACAATCTCCGCATGGCAATCGTAGGTATTAAAAAATCGTTGCGTCACGTGCATATCAAGCATGAGGCCGCAAACATCTCCGCTGACTTCCATTCCTTCTAAAGCCATCTGCTTACCACTAATCGTTTTTAAACTGGCATGCACAAGCTTGCTCATCGTCATTTCCTTTTATTATTTATTGTGTGATTTCTGTTTGGCTACAAAAACACATGCTATTTTTTATTGCTACGCGCATCAGCTTCATTGGTCTGGCTAATATCTGTATACGCTTGCATCACTTGTCGCACAAACTGGCGCACCTGCTCTGGTGACAATCCGGCTCGGTTTGGTTCGATGACAATCTCGATACCATCTACGACGGTTAAATGACTGCACACTTCAATACTGCCCGGTGCACGCACGCGAAGCGGAACAGGGGCGCTCTCACCTTGCAGAAGTTCTCGGATGCGCTCCAGCGAGACACCCGCGTTCGTCCATTTCTTGATGAGGAGAATTTGCTCAAGATGGCGCGAGCCGTATTTTGCTGCACGCGTCTCGCCTTCGGGTTTGCTCACTAGGCCAATCTGAACGTAATAACGCACAGTACGAATTGGCATATCCGCTAAAACGCAGAGATCAGCCAATGCATATTCCGTCGCAGTAATTGATGTGGTTTTATTCATACACAAAATTAAAACACTTTTACTGTATTAAAACAAGTGGCAAAATGTATTGTCAATTCTTTAAATTCAAATCGCGCCAGACATGTAAAGAAATTTAATCAATAATAATCACGATCAGACGATCCACTCCTCATAAGACTAGGAACCCGGCTTTCCGCCTAAAAGCAAATGCACTCAATAAAATCCCTGCTATCAGAAGAAAAGCGTGCGCTGTTGCACGCTCCAGACCGCCTGAATATTGGTCGTTATCGCTCTCTAGGCTCAAAAAGAGAAGATCACGAATTTATTGTGGCGTTAGACGCGCAACCGTTATCAACGCTCTTTGATGCGGCAAGCGATGGAAGCCGCCTTTATGAGTTGATGACTATCACGCGCCCTGCTGACGTGCTGCACTACCTTCATCTAACGATGCTCGATGTCAGCGAGGAAGTGTTGAGCAGTGTGAAAGGTGCTATTAAATTCAAAACCAGATTTAAAGAGATCTCCTTCGAAAACGGCATTTCCTTTACGGAGTTCGATAGTTGTTTTTACTTAAGAGGCGACGACACCGAACCGTATGAAGAGAACTGGGTAACACATCGCACGGGTAGCTATTGGCATAAAAAAATGCATGCACTCCTCTCACTCACGAAAGAAATACAGCAACGCGTTCGTCAGATTAATGATTTCCTGATCCAACATGAAATTAAATTAATTGACCTGGGTTTGCATCATCGAGACGCACTTACCCATATCGACCGATTGCCATTATCGGTGAACAAAGCGTATTCACAGACAAAATTGCCATCGCCACTATTTGAAATGATTGCGCAATTAATCAAAAGAGATGATGTCAAGTCAGTGTCTTGCCCCTTTACCGACTATCCGCTATGGCGATTACTGGTTGAAGAACAGATTCGCCGTACACAAGCGAGCGGACTACCACCTAAGGAAGCTTTTTATCTCAGTAGCTGTGATGGAGGCCAAATGAATCTAACGGGTGCCGACAGCAGGCGATATCCAAATGAACCGCAAGATTGGGGCGGCACAGTGCATGTACCGTATGAAGGCGCAACGGGTGGCGACTTATTCATTGAACCAGATTGGCATCGATTTCCGTGGGCGTTAGAGGGCGAAGGCGGGAAATTTTCACGCGTTAGCGCTAGCAAACCCTGTCGCTTTTTACTGTCTGAAAAAAATTACACCAACCTAGAATGTGCAAGTCGCACACAAATTGGCGACTGGATACTTTATACGGACGAAAAAATGTAAGTGAAACTACATTGAATTTACGAAGGAAACTGGCTTAAAAAACAGCAAATGCAAAGCATCATTCTCAGGACGTATGCAAGTACACCGCAAAAGCCGCTGGCGTAGCGCCTACTATTCTACCTAAGCTGGACGCTATATCGGATACGAGGAAAAAGATGGTCAGTCAAGTTTTAAGGCGCAGTTTTCCGTCTTCGCCAAGAATTACATCACCAGAAATATCAAGCCCCATATCAACCTGATATCTTGGCGCGTGTCTAGACATTGCAAGACGTTCAGGCAATGCAGTGCGAAGTGAATGTTCCAACCGACCTTTTATCCAGCATGCAGGATCAGATACCGCTGTCGGGTCGCCGAATCGTTTATCTGCTTCCCAATTCAAGGTATTTCGCCGTCCGTTTTTCATCGCGACACTCTTAAATTAATAGACCAAATTATATTTAAACAGGTTTTGGCTATTTATTGCCTGATTTTTTTCACCCGCGCAGCATGGGTGCGCGACATTTATGGATTTGCGTACTTAAAAAGGCGAAGTGAATAAAGCTTTGGGATGATATGGCTTTATCATCAAATGCATCCGGTGAGCAATCTCAGTTTGCTGTATCGCCCCAAAGTTCCGGTGAGGCGGTCACAATTCCATCTGACCAAAGCGCCTTCAGTATACTCTCGGGCGACTACGGTATGAACGTAAGTTTTTTATCAGTTCGTAAAACACAACACGCGCAAACGCCTCCCTTTTTTTATCGTCAAAACTCATGCCGTTACGTTGACTAAAAAAATTTTATCAACTAATGTGATGAGGCTCTGTGGTTAATTGCCGTTGGTCGTTCCGGACGTTAGTGGGCGGGGGTTATCAGGCATGTCTACGTCACTGCGCGTTTTCTGCAGAGCCTTTGTTATTAACACTCTCGCCGTTTTGGATTAGATTTGCGCTCTTCGCATGCTCTGATTTACCGCCCCTTAGATTCGAACTTCCATCAACATCATAAATTCTGGCGCGGCAACTCCACATCATTTGTCATTCATTTGTTGAGTGAGTACCGCATCGGATTGGCACCATCTTTTTCCAAATACTGCATCGATGGCATATGAAACCAAAAGCCAAGTATGCCTTCCCATTCGCCGTTGCGCTGTTTGTCACATTTGAGCATGGCAGTAGGCTTTTCGGTACGTTCAGCCTTTTTATTCCGCCAGACGATAAACACGTTATCAACCATGTCGGTAATTGCACCCGCGCCTTTAGCATCGAACTTACCGGGTATTTGGTCTTCGTTTTCGCCTTTACGAACGTGGTGAACGAGATGCACGTGCACTTGCCGCGATTGAGCGAATGCACATAATTCGTTGACAAAATCTTTTTGTGCGTCGTAATCGGCTTCGCCCCTTACACATTTCATCAAGCTATCAATTACGAATTGTGTGATGCCAAATTTTTCCTGTGCATAACGCATAACAGCCACCACTTTTTGCCATTGAATAGCGCCGTTGTGATCGTAAATCCATAGTCGTCCGTCAGTCCATTTGTGAAAAGTTGTAAGAAACTCCTTACTCGGATCGTCGTCTGCGTAGGATTGTCGGCACATACGCTGCATCTGGCGCACTGGTAACATTTCAAAAGATAGCACCAATACGCGTTCATGTTGGAGCATCAAATCAAGTGTGACCTGTGACAGCATCATCGACTTACCGTGACCATTAATTCCAGCCCATAGAGAAACCTCTCCTTTACGAAACGCTATTTTGCCTCCTGCCTTTTCCCACAAAGGCCGTGGCGGCAATGTGGCATCTTTTGGTAAGAAAAATGCATCGATTGTTTCTTGTAGAAATTCCGACGCAGAGCGAACCTTATGGACTTCTGGCTCGACTTGATACGCATTAAAATCAATGTTGTCGCATATTAGTTGCATTTACTTGCCTCGGATAAATTGTTCTTCTTGAAAGGGCAACCAACGCGTTGCGTCAACTTTCAAATCCCATTCGGCACGCGGCCGCTGAATACTCTCAACTGTCGGTAACACATAGATGTCATACCCTTTTTCGCCAGCGCAATCCCATAAGTACATTTTGGATGGCAAGGCTTTAGCGCAATCAAAAATATGCTTGGCGAGATAGGTGTCCGGCGACGCAAAGAAACAGACTGCGAGGCCTCTAATCCAGTCCCAGACATAAGGAAGTTGGCGATCTGCGATCACTACCGGGTTTATTTCGTCTGGCAGTCGCCCCATCATCGAAACAATGATCATGTCTGCTGGGCGTTTACCTTGTTGCCTAGCCTTAAGGATTGGCATAGAGCCGAATGGCATTACTCCCATGTTTCGCCTTTCTCCGCGCAGCCAATCTCTCCCACATATTGGGCAAATTTGGTCGCATTGAATAAGGTGGCTGGGCGCAAATAAGTTGCCCACTTTGGATCTTCCCCCCAGCTACCTACCTTGGCATCGATAACAGCAAAACATTCGTCGACCGTCGCGCCATCGTTTAACCTTGCGGCTATCAACGTTAAATTCGCAGGCACAGGTCGATAATTGCGCTCCGCTTTATCGTTCAAATAATTAAGGATGGCATGGGCATCCTTATTATCCATAGTTGAAGATGAAGAAGAAGATGAAGGGGTTGGACTTTGGTTAACTGGGGTGGTTCGAATTTGCTTAAGCAAAGTTGGATTCCCGCCCAATTTTCCGACTTGCCTTCGGATTTGGCAAAGTTTTTCATCTTCGACCATACGCTTGCTAAAGATCGCCGAGTCGTGATCTCTTCGTCTTGCCGCACCGAGGGTTAGAAGCGTGCACAAAGTGGTATTAAGGGTGACTAGATCTAATCCTAGCAAACGAGCCAAGAGATGGTCTGACATTGGAACACCGTTCATCACAAGCACGCCACGTTCATTTGATTCATGCATCAAGCACAAAATCTCGAACCAAACACCACGTTCAAAATAGTCAAGCGAACGGATGGCCAAATCTTTACGCCAATCCCCTGGATAAAACTGAAACGCTGGCATCTTCATAATTACACCCCGCACAATTTTGCAATGCCGCGCATGGCAAGTTCAAACTGCGCAGGCGTTGCATTTGGGTTTTCGTATGACCATTGCCTTTTAAGCTGCTCATAATGGATATGGTCGACGCGAGGGGCAACCACACTATCGCGAACGAACGTAGTTGCATCGACGGTCGCGGCAACACCTTTTTCACTAAGATGGTGCAAACATGAATTGCTCGTGTGTCCAACAACCGATTCATTCCCGCCGTTAGAATTTCTTTGAAAGGCAAGTTTATTGATTTGGGTAGAAAGCGCTCTACCCGACACTGACTGACCTGCCGTTAGGAATGGAGTTAAGCTGCTCATACTAAGCACCTCCATTCAAGAGCGCAGCAATAGCAGCGACTGGCCACAAAAGTTTATTCCCAGCTTTAATCGGCCGCACACCTAAGTAGTGACCTGTTTGAGAATAACCTTTTCGAATCGTTTGACTTAGGCGGTTGGTTGCTCGGGCAAATTCGAACGTCTGAATATGGTCGCGTCCGGCAGAGATTTCAGCAAGAACGGGGTTGATATTGACTTTAGAAGCCATGGCGTTGTTCCTCAATAAGAGGTCTGTACCAATGGGATAGATTCACATTGAAGTACAAGACAACACGCAATTTATGCCTGAAGAATTCCCGAATGTTAAACTCGGGAATAAAGGAAACTTACGGGAATCTCTCGGGAATAAATCAGGGAATCAACCCCTCCTTACGAAAGCTGCTTAGTATGTTTTGAATGGTTTTTACTTTGACGCTTAGTGTTGAATCGAGTCTTTTAAGTATGCGAAGCACCTTATGTCCATCAGCCGTGCCGTGATGAAGACTTTCGATATTGCCCCAATTTTCGATAATTGACCGCTTAGCACCACGAAATTTGTTATCGTCAATTGCCTGCTTCCGTTTTAATTCCATACTCTTATGACTGATATGTTCAAGAGGTAAACTTGCAGCCTGTTGTGGGGTTTCATTCTTAAGACTATCAGTGATGCCTTCGTCAGAAGTGTCGTTTGTTAACCAACCTGAACTGGTGACCTCCTCATTAAGTGTCTCGTTTAGATTCGTGACAATTTTTGATTCAAATGTCAAAGGTGAGAGTGGATTATCAGAAAAAATATACACCGTACCCTCTTCCATTATCCGGGCATGAATGTGACGTCCCGAAAACTCAAACGAAAAGCCAAATGGCTCACCCCATTTATTCAACATCGGCAAAAATGTGAATGAAACTAATGCTTCGGCAGCGTTAGGGTTCTCACTACGCAGAAAACTTGCGCTTGCTTGAGCGCGAGAAATGATTTGCGCCATTGTTCCGCGCACTCCATCGATGTCCGTTATCTCGAGATTGCCACTGCGAGCTGCCTCCACAAGCATTTTTAAGTAGCGTACAAGTGCTCTCTTAAAAACCGATTCAATAAATCCCCTGCTTGTGTTTGCGTCAGCATACGCCATACTTACTGCAACATTGTGTAGCAATATGCGCTCGCCAAGTGTCGGGACTTTAGAAACTTTAAATCGCATAAATTTGCCCTTAAAAAGGTTTCATATAAAAAAATTCTGACATGTTCCAGTTTCATGTATCTATTACTTCATGATAAAACGGCTTTTTAGAAAACTTGAAATTTAATTGATTCATGTTGATTAAAGCTCATTTAAGAGTTGGCATTGGCTTCCGAGGACAAGCGAAGCCAAAAACGAATGTACCGATTTTTTTTGAAAAGTTTAAACAACTTAAATCGATGAAAAGCACAGTCGCCTAACTTTTATCAATTGGGATGAAGCGACATCTCACGCGAATATTTACTGAAGTGAATTTGAATTTTTCCATAACGCCGATGATTTAATGGATCGGGTTACACAGGGGTTACATGGAAATAAATTTGCGTTAAAAAAATAAAAGGGCTACAAGCCGAAGCGTGCAACCCTTTGATTTAATTACATATATTTGGTGGGCCTCCCGTGAGTCGAACACGGTACCAACGGATTATGAGTCCTCTAGTTTGACGTTTTCAACCCTAGCAAAATCAACGGGTTAGACCGTAAGTCCTTGATTTCATTCAAATTGTTAGTATTGCTAGGTATCACTTGGTACTGTTCAGTAGTCTTGTGTTGTAGCCTATTTTGTAGCCTTGTAGCCTGAAATACGCTAAAGTAGAAGTTCTTACACAAAAACTTTTTTTGAACTCAACCTACAAGGCACATGCATTATGACAGAACAGGTTAAAACTCGCATCCCATTCAACAAGCTGAACTTGGATGCAATCCCCTTCTCTACAGACGGTAAGCAAGTAACTTACTACGATACCAACAAGACCAACCTTTCACTTCGTGTTGGTGCAAGTAGCAAAACCTTCATTGTCTATACAAGACCTAAACACGGAAATCCTGTTCGTATTACTTTGGGCAAATACGGTGAAATCACCATCAAGCAAGCTTCTGATTTGGCTTCAAAAGAACTTGCAAAGTTAGCTGATGGGTTCAATCCTGTTGAAGAAAAAAAGAAAATTAAAATTGAAAAAGAAGTGGCAAAAGCTACTTCTGAACAAACATTTAAGTGGATGATGGACACTTATAAAGCTGAACAAATCATTGCTCATAAAGGTGGTTCAGAAAGCACACTTCACAACATTGCTACAACAATGGATTACTTTGACACTAGAAAAGTCATGACTCTCAAGTTAAATGAAGAAGATAAAACTTGGTCTAATGATATGGAAGTTCATCTTGAATCTTGGCATGATTTATCTTTTCGCTCAATTACAAGACAACAAGTGATTGACCGTTTTAATGTATTAGAAAAAGCAAGACCAACAAGAAATAAAAAGGTACTTGCTCCAATCACTAGAACACACCAAATGTCTTTCAAGTTTGCAAGTTCAGCATTTAATTATGTTATCCAAAGAGATGAACTTGATGTTAAAGAAGACTTAAGAAATCCATTTGACATTCTTTCAAATAGAAAGAAATGGAAGAAAGCAAATGCAAGAACTAATTTTGTAGACTTCAATCGTTCTGAGTTTGGCACTTGGTGGAAAGCTGTTGAAGAATATGATTTTCATAATTACCTTGTTTCAGATTACATTCTTTTCTCTTTACTTCAAGCAGGAAGAAGTATTGATGTTGCTCCTTTAAAATGGAAGGATGTTGATATGGAACTTGAAAGAATTACTTATTTTGATACAAAGAATGGTGAAGAATACATTTTTCCAATAACAAAAAAAGTAAAAGAAATTCTGAATCGTCGCCTGAAATATAATAAAGATACAATTCATGTCTTTGATTATTCAGGAAGCAAATTAGGTCATGTTCCTCAAGATTGCCAACATCACTTTAAAGTCATTGGACAAAAATCAGGTAAATTGATTTCACATCATGATATAAGAAGGACTTGGGGAACAGCAGCAATGTCATTAGATATGAATGAAAGAATGGCTGATTACTGCCTTAAACATACAATCAATGATGTGAATAGACATTACTTTATGAGAAATGAACCAAAAATTCTTAAAGCAATGCAATCCATAGAAAACTTTTTTGAAGGAAAAATTGTTCAATCTCTTAAAGATGAAGATGAACAAGAATATCAAAGGGAGATTGCAGAATGACTAAAAATAATAATATAAAACAAGCATATAGCACTTTAGATAGTGAAGAATATATTGATACTGAAACTTTGTCTGATTGGATTAAAGAACCAGTTTCTAGACTTGCAAAATGGCGGCTTGAAGGTGTTGGTCCTATTTATACAAAAAAACCAAAGCATGTAATTTATAAAGTTGGTGATGTAAGAGATTGGCTTAAATCAAAAACAGTTCAATCTACTACTCAAGCAGATAAAAAAGGACTATGAAATGACACCATCAGAAGTTCTCTATAAATTAAAAAGTCTTCCTGCTAATTCACCAATAACAGCAGAACACATTATTTCAATACTTGGAGCTTTGCAAGCACCTCAAGTAATTAGTAATCAAGAAGGTGCATATAGCACTTGGGATAAAGAAAAACAAATTAATACTGAAACACTTTCTGAATGGATTGGTGAAAGCCCAAACAGATTGAAGCAGTGGCGATATGATGGATATGGTCCAAAGTTTCTTAAAAAAGAAAAACATGTTGCTTACAAAGTAGGTGATGTAAGAGATTGGATTGCTTCAAGAACAGTTCAATCAACTACTCAGGCAGATAAATTGTCCTTTGTTTCTGCTTTTGATAATTGTTTTGTTGAACCAATTATTTATCATGACGAACAGCCCTACTCTCTTTTTGAGAGTATTGAATTATTGTCTAATGATTCTGAAACAAACATTACAGGATTTGAACTTTTCATTACCAATGAAAAAATCACTACCTCTTACATGAATTCTAATTTCAATGAATTAGAAAATGTGATTGATATTAATCATAAACAAACCTACTTCATAAATGGAATTGAACAGCAAGGAACACTTGCCCATGTTGTAGCAAAATTTCCTTCTGATAATATTGGTGAATGGCTTCCAAGTCTTTTGAACAAAGGATTGAATTTTTCAGTTGCAGATAACAATGAAATTCAGGCTTTAGAATTCGCTGATGATAATCTTAAAAATTATTTAGGTAAAAGAGATTTAATGCTAAAGCTATCTAGCAAACTTCCCATGAAGAACACCAAGGGTAAAACTGAAAAACAGCAGTTCTAGAACAAATGGAATAGAACATGGATATGATTCAAATTGAACTTAAAAATCTTCACAAGAAATTGTATGAAGGTATTTTGAAAGAAGGTGAATTCTATTTTACTAAAGACCAGCTTCTTGATGCTTTTTCATATTCCTCTGATAAAGAGATTTACAAAAAAGCCATTCGTAATATTCTTGCTTTCAACAAGGATATGAACAAAAAGAAACTTGAAATCTTGAAGGTTGGATTTGTTCGCCTTGACCCTTCACAAGTGAGTGAAGAACTGAAAGAGCTGACTGCAAGCAATAGAAGGTTTGAACGGGTGCAACTCATGATGAATGGCATTCTTAAAAAACCTGAAGAACAAGAAAGTGAAATTTATTTAGGTTTTACATATACTGTGCAATCCAAGAAACACATGAATCAACCTCTGTATGTAGTTGAACAGTTTGCCTTGGATTACCCTCTTCTTGCAGTAGTAAGTTATACGGCTGAATTATGGAACATGGCTTACGAACGAATACCATTGCAAGACATAAATCTAGTTGCACTAGGAAATTAAAACAAAGGCTCCAGATGGAGCCTTTATTATTTCGTGAGTTCAAATCCTTTTGGTTTAAATAACTTCACACCTGATTCAGTTAAATCTGAACTCACTACAAGTTTATTACTGAAGGCATTTTGTGCAGCACTTACCAACTTAGAAGCATATCCTTTATTTCTATGTTCTTCATCAGTGTAAGCAGTAGTTATCATGTTCTCTTTCAATCCAAATTTTTCATTCTTTAGTGTCACCACAATTGAAGAAACAATTTTTTCTTTTTCTATAAAAAGGAAACGGTGAGAATTTTCACCTTTTGCAACCATAATTTTATTTGAAAGATATGGTTTTTCTTTTCCATACATTTTTATTGAATCAGGTGTTCCAGGTATGGATAACATGAATTTTCCCATTTCTTCATTAAAATGAGATTGAACATTTACAGGTTCAAGTGTATTTAATTTTCTTTCATCATAGGACTTAAAACATTCTTTTAAATATTTGTTTCTTTGGTCAAGAAAAAATTCTTTTGCTTCGCTTGAACCTGCCTTGTTGTAATCGTCTGTATATCTATTATATGAATCAACTTCAGCATTAGACAACTTATCATTAATAATTGCCCATTTGTAGCCGTGTGGTATTTGTTCTTGTTTTTCGTATTTCATACTTATTCCTTATTTTTATTATTCTTAAATTGTGCTCCAAAGGAAAATAAAGTCAATGACATAAAAAAAGACCTCACGAGGAAGTCTTTTTTATTTCTTATTATTTTAAAATCCCCAACTAGCACTTGCTGAAGCTCCAATTGGCATGTTACTTGATTTAGATAATTTAACACTGATTGTTGAGTTACCTTGTCTTACTGCTAAACCCATTGCAATAGCTGATTTTCCACCTACTGTTGCCATGCCTATTCCAATCTGTCTATCAAGAAATGGATTGAAATTAATGTTTGAAGCCATTGCTAAAGCTGCTGCTGAATAAGCATAAGACTTCATATCTCCTTCAAGTCCATTCACTCTATTTTCAAGGCTATCAACTCTGTTATTCAATTGACTGATAGATTTAGTATTGTTGTTAGTCTGAGTGTAAATAGCTTGTTCAAATTCAACTATCTTATTTTGATTTTCATACAATGTAGAAATTTGTTCAGTGTGATTAGTAGTCACTGTTTTTAAAGTATTTATATCAGTAGTGTTACTGACTATTTCCTTTTGCATGACAACTTGATTAGATTGAATGGTTGTAATCTGTTCTGTATGTGTTGCAGTCGTATTCTTAAGAACACCAATATCTGAAGTATTTCCATTAATCTGATTTTGCATTACTACTTGATTTGTTTGAATACTTGAAATTTGCTGAGTATGATTATCAGTAGTAGTTTTCAGACTACTTATATCAGTAGTGTTGTTATCAGTTTGAACTTGGATGCTATTGACCTGGTTGCTCAAGGTTTGTTGTGAAATCTGAAGACTACCAACTTGACTATTTAATGTTGAAATTTGTCCTGTATGTGTATCTATTTGAGATTGAACACCTGATAAATCGGTTGTTCCACCTGAAGAACCTAGCATTGATTGCACTTGACCTAAACTAACTGCATCACTTGATTGTGAAGCTAATCCAATGCCTGTAAGTGTTAAACCTCCTGCATTGATTTGATTATTATTTGTACATCCTATGTAATCACTTGTTTGTCTACCAAAAGCAATACAGTTTTGAAATCCATTGTTTGAAAGTCCTAAACCAAATATGAAGCTATATGTGTTTGGAAGAGTGTCATAAATAGTGTTTACATTTCCTAAAATAAAACCTCTTCCTGCTCCATCTATAGTGTTTGCAGTTCCAATTGAAACTGAATTGATTGAATTAACCGTACTGTTTGGACCTACTGCAATTGCTCCATAAGCTGTTACTTGAGAAGTATTACTAGAATCCACTACAACACTGTTTGGTGGATTTGATTGTGCATAAGATTGATTAGTAAAGATAGATAATACTGCTAATGTAATCATTCCTTTCTTAAGTTGTTTGTTCATATTTTATCCTTATAGTTGTTCTTTTATTATATAAAAATAAATACTTTAATCAATAGACACAATAGAAAAAAGCCTGATAAACAGGCTTTTATTGTTTTCTAAATTACCATGCAGTTATTTTACAAATATCAGTTCTAATTTTTGAACACTCTCTTTTGTAATTTTCCATGATGTGTGAAGGTTGAACACCTGGAAGCCACTTGTTCCATAATTTATCAAAACTGCCATCTTTGAATGAAGTTGCAATTACCCCATCAACGATTTCTGTAATTCTTGAATCTTTTTTAGACATAATTCCATAAGGTTCAACACTCATTCTGTCTTTTAAAATTTTATAGATTTCTGGATTTTTAGATTTATTAATCAAGCCAACAATCAATACTTCATCATTCACAAAGAAATCAGCTTTTTTGTCTGCCAACATATCAAAACTTTGTTTGTGGTCATCACCAAAAACAACTTTTGTTTTGTAGTTATCTTTTGACTTCATTAAAGTAACAGCAACACCTTTAAAATAATCTTCTACTACTTTTTGTGTAGTAGTTCCTTTTGTATAAACAAGAATACCACTTGAAAAATCTTCCAATGAGTTTAATTTGTTTGTTTTTAATCCAACTGAAACAACAGAAGATACAAAGTATGGGACTGAGAAATTAACATCCTTTTGTCTTCCTTCGTTGTTTGTGGTTGAACCACACTCTAAATCAACCTTTCCTTCTTTGACTGCTGGAATTCTAGTTTTTGAATCAACTTCAAAATATTCAACCTTTAAATCTGGAACTGTTTTTTTAAGTTCTTGAACAGTTTTTAAACATAAATCAACTGCCATTCCTTCATAATTTTTTTCACCTGTATCTGATTTGATAAGTGAAGACATTGGTGCTGATGTTTTTCTAACTCCAAGAACAATTTTTTTATCTTTCATTATTTTGCTTAAAGTTGGGTCTGTGTTCCAATTAATTTCAGAAGCTGAAGCAAATTGAACTACACCTAATGTCATTACAGCTAAAACGATATTTTTTAATTTCATATAATCTCCTTAATTTTTGTATATATCTAAAGTTTATGAAAATAAAAACAAAACACAATAGAGAAGATAAAAAAAAGCTCCTTAATGGAGCTTTTTTTATATGTGTGGAAAATAACTTCGTAAAATATTCTTTTCCATTTTTTCACTCTTCCAATGATTAAATGTTTCAGTGATTGCATGTGATATTTTTTCTCTTTTATTTTCTTCAAGATTCAGACTATTAAATTGACTTTCTTCAACTGTGAAATTTACACATCTTCCTGTTGATTTTTTTATTTTGGAATTAATAATTGATTTTTTTGAATTCAATCCATATTTGTAAAACAAACAGAATTCAAGGGCAACTTTAGTCTTTACACTAAAAGCTTCACTCATTTCAAATAATATTTTTTTTTCTTCTTCTGAACAAAAGTAAGTCATACATTTATACATGATTTCTCCTTATGTACTTTGTGCTGTTTAAATATTCAGCTTTTTCTTCTGTACCTTCTTTATTAAAAAAATCTTCTGTTTGCAAGTCCTCAATTATTTGTCCTGCACTCATAAAAATACATCTTGAAGAATTAGCTCTTGCATACTCAACATCATGACTTACCATAATAATAGTCACACCTTCATTTCTGATTGACTCAATCAATGAAGAAAACTTGTTCTTGTTGGTTGCATCCAGGGCTGACAATGGTTCATCAAGAAGAAGTATTTGTGGTTGCATAGTCATGGTTCTAGCAATTGCTACACGCTGTTTTTGACCCCCTGAAAGCTGTTTAGGCAACTTGTGCATGTGTTCAGACATACCTACTCTATCTAATATGTGTGTAGCAAACTCTATGGCTTCAGCTTTGGATTTTTTCAACACCTTTATTTGTGCAATGGTGCAGTTCTCTAAGGCTGTAAGGTGTCCAAAAAGTGCATGGTCTTGAAACACCAAACCAACTTGTTTGCAATAGTCCTGCTGTGAATAGCTGAAGTTGTTAGCTCCATTCACAACAATGATTCCTTCGTCTTCTTTCTCAATTCCTGCAATGGTTCTTATTAGTGTTGTCTTTCCTGCTCCTGAAAATCCAAGTAAAGAAATTTCTTCACCTTTCTGAATTTCCAAATGAGGAATATCAAGAATTAATTTTCCGTCATAGAATTTCTTTAATTTGTTTATTTCTAATATTTTCATATTACATTCCTTTATAAATTTGATAGTGGGTAAATAGTTTTGTAAAGACATTGCCAAGTTCAATAAAAGTGAAATAGACAATTCTTAAGCATACATTTGTGAAAACATTCAATAAATGTTGGTCGCCAAATGTGAAGTAATAAATGCACATGGCAATGAAAGATAAAATTACTAAATTTAATTCTTCATATCTTTTAGATTTTTCATTGCTGAACTTTTCAACATAGTTGTTTCTCTCTTCCTGCTTCATTGTTCTAATTGTTTGAAATAAGTCATTAATAAACAATCCAATCAACTTGTAAGACTTGTAAAAAACAAACAATGTGCAAACCATTGGAAGTAAAAATATCCATTTTTTGTTTTGTAGTAATTCTTTAAAATTAATATCTTTTTCTTGTTCTTTTTTCATATTATTTTTCTCTTGATAATCTGTTTAATCCAAATGTGATAGCAACAAAAACAATAGCAGTCACTACCATTGCATGAATAGTTAAACCTGAAGCTTCACCTGCATGGTAAGTAGCATTGAAAAAATCATTCATATTCAACACATAGACAAGAGAAGTATCTTGAACTAATGTAGTCAATTGAGTAATGATTGATTTTTTGGAATTTTTTAAAGCTTGAGGAAGAACCACTAGAAGAAATGACTGTGTTTTTGTCATTCCAAGGGTTGCAGCAGCTTCTACCTGGTTGGAAGGAACGGCATTAATGCCTGTTCTAATGATTTCAGCAAAGTATGCTGACTCAAAAAGACTGAAGCCTACAACTGCAATAATGAATGTCACATCACCATAAATTCCAAATTTTCTAAGTAAGTTTGGAAGTATCAAATAGAAGGCTAACAATACAAACAACAATGGTAGTTGTCTGAAAAATCCGATATACCATCTAGAAAGTAAATTTAATGTTTTACTTCCTGAAACCCTGAATGCTGCCAAAACAGAACCAAAAAGAATTCCTAAAGTGAAAGCTATTAAAACTAATTTTGAAGTTAAGAACAAACTCTTAACAATGACATTAAAGTTTATACTTATAAAATTAATCAATTCATTGAACATACCTATTCCTTGTTTATATAATTTAAGTATATACAAAAATTAAATAAACACAATAGAAGAAGAAATGATTAATTACTTTATTCTTTAAATTCGATATCTTTTGATTAGTCTTAAAATGCCACAACTAACAATTTAGACGCTTGACAAGGATAGTGCCTGCGTTATAGTACCTGTACAACTCACATTTTGAGATAGGAGAATTAATATGAGAGATGCAGATAAATTTATGATGGGTACTGGTGTTGCTGCCGTTGGTGCAGTCGGTGCTACTACTCTATTGACCAAGAAGGACGGATTTGCAGGATTCGTTTCTTTGTTGCTGTGGGCAATCGTTACACCAATTTATGATGTGTGTGTCCTCGATGCATACTTCAAGGGAATGGGTAGCTTCATGACTATTGCAAGCATTGTTGGTGCTGTTATTGTGAATGGTGTGTTCTTCTATTTGGCTACAAGATACACATTCAAGCTGATTAAATTCTTCAAGAACCTTGTTGTAGGAACTGCCAATTTGTTCAAACAAACAGCAAATTAAAACTCCCCTATCTCAAACATTAAAGCCCCTTTCGGGGCTTTTTTCATTTCAGACAAACACTTTCTTCTCTATCTTAATCATTAGTTTTTCAAGAATAAAATTGATTACTAAATAAACTAATCCTGCAATAATCAAAGGTTCATATACAACATTTGCAAACTCATTGACTTTCTTTGACACTGCAAACAATTCAATCAGTCCAATACTTCCTGCTACTGTGGAATTTTTAACTGTGCTCATGAATTCACTTATTAAAGCAGGAAACACATTTTTTAAAGCCTGTGGTATCAAAATAAGTCCGTATGTTTCAACGGTACTTAATCCTAAAGTTTTACCTGCTTCTTTCTGATTGGTTGGAAGTGCTGTAATAGCTCCATACACATGTTCTGATACTCTACAACCCATATACACACTCAACACACCAATAGAACACACCAAAATTGATGTAAGTGGTTCTACATCAGCAGACAAGACCAATGGAATAACTGCAAAGTAAGCTAGGAACATTTGGTTTAATAATGGTATCCCCCTGAAGACAGACACAAAAATTGAAACTGCTTTTCCATTAGGTAAGCTTCTTACTACAGCCAAAAACACACCTAACACCATTGCTATTACAAAGGATGTGATAGATACACCTAAAGTAAATCCTATTCCACTGCAAAGCCAATCAAGATAAGTTTGTGGTTCTCCTGTTGAAACTTTATCAAATATAAATCCTAAATTCATTTTATTTTCCTTATTCTTCTAGTTGTTATTATTAAAAAAGGGGCTTTTGCCCCTTTCTTTATTTTGTGTAGTATTCAGCAATTTCTTTTTTCATTTCACTTGGCATTGGATTACCAAAGTGTTTTACATGGAAAGTGTTTAATGTTCCATCATTTAACATTTTTCTTACTTCTTCTTTAAAGAAATCAGAAAGCTCTTTATCTTTAGCAGGTAACAAGATTGCTAATAAATCTTTTTCTTTGAATTTAGCACCATCAATTAAAGTGTAATTTTGTTTATCTGCTTGCTTATTAATTTCACCAATTAATAAAGAACGATTAGTAACAATAACATCAACTCTCTTTTGTTTTAACAACATGAATGCTGCATCGTAATTTAAAGCTGATTGTAAATTTGTAGTTGTTACTTCAATTCCATTTTTAGCAAAGAATTCTCTAATTAATGGCTCTCCTGAAAAACCTGCTGTAATAGCTATTCTTTTTGTTTTCAAATCTTCTAAAGATTTTACTGTTGTTCCATTTAAACCTGCTGCAATAATACTGTCAGAATACATTACAGCGAAATCAGCTATCTTTGCTTGTTCTGGTTTAACTGAAGTTCCTGCACATTCAATATCAATATTTCCTGCATCAAGCATAGAAAAACGATTGCTTGAAGTTACATCTGAATATTTAATATTCAATTTTGTTTTGTATTTATTTTCGTATTTTTGTGCAAGTGCATTACAAATATCAACTGAATAACCTTGATGTTTGTTTTCCTCTGCTCCTGGAATGACTGCACTGAAAGGTGCTGCACTTACTCTACTTCCAATAACTAACTCTTTAGTGTCATTAATCTTGCTTGTAACCTGTCCTGCAAATGAAGTTGCTGCTGTCAAAGTTAAAGCAATAGATAAAGCGATATTTTTTAATTTCATAATTTCTCCTTGATTGTCTTATATATATACAAAAATTTAATAAAGAAATCAATAGTAAAAATTGATTTTCTTAAAATAAATGATATATTTTATTTATTACAGGAGAAAAAGAAATGGCTTACAAAAAAGAATATGAAAAAAAAGACCATGAAGAAGAAGCAATCAAAAAGATAAATGAAAGATATGCCCCAATGCTTCGTGACTATATTAAGAACATAGAAGAAGCTGAAGCTAAAAATGAAAAGTTTGAAAAACCTTGGCTCACTATTGGTAGTCCAGCAATGAATCCAGTGACAGGAACTGTTTATGGTGGAATTAATATGTTCCTTCTTGATAGTTCAAAAAACAATCGTGGTGACAATCGTTGGTTTACCTTCAACAATCTGAAAATGATTGAAGATAAAAGAGTTGGTATTTTGAATGATAAAGAAAAGTTAGAAGAGTACAAAACTTCTAATAAATATAATCAACAAACATACAAAGAAATGTTTGCAAAATTGGATGAAAGAATTACTGAACTTGAAGACTTTGGATTGAATGACATTAATAAACCAATGCATGTTAAAAAAGATTCCAAGGGTGAAGCTGTCTATAAAGCTATTCAAGCATTCGGTTCAGGTGGTAAATCAGCTTCAGAAGGTGCTGATGTAGAAATGGAAGGCACTGACGAAAAAGGGGCTTCTGTGAAGTCCTGGTGGAAGCATCAGTATGCAGGAACTGTGTTTAATGCATGTCAGGTAGAGAACATATCACCACTTCAAGATAGAGGTGTCATACACAACCCTATTCAATCTGCTGAAGAACATGTTCAAGCAATGGTTGCAAAAACAGGACTAAGAATTGAAGAAGGAAATTCTGATAAAGCTTATTTCAAGCCTTCAGAAAATTTGATTGTTATGCCTGCAAAATCCTCATTTAAAGACATTACTTCTTACTATGACACTTTGCTTCATGAAATAGCACATTCAACAGGTGAAGCTCTTGGCCGTATTAAAGGCAAAGTGTTTGGTGATGACTTATATGCTCGTGAAGAACTGACTGCTGAACTTACCAGTGTCATGATGTCAAGAGAATTGGGTGTTCCTCACAATCCAATGTGTGACAAAAATCATGCCCTTTATTTAAAATCTTGGTTAGGTGCTATAGACGGTACAGGTGATAGGAAAAATGAAAAATTTCTTATGCAATCTATGAGTCAGGCTACTCGTTCAGTTGCCTATCAAATGGGTATCAATATGGAACATAAAGCTGAACAATCCCTTGAAAAATCTAAACAACAAGAAGTGGTTCAAGTTGTAGAAAAGCCTAAAGCTGTTGAGAAGGTAGCTGAAGTAAAAGCCACTGTTGAACAACCTAAGAAAATTCAAAAGAAAAATGAAATTGAATGCACTATGTAAAAAACAAAATCCCCAAATTGGGGATTTTTTTATTTGTGGTTAAGTTGTTTTTCAAACCTGATTTTTCTACATCGTGTGTAAGTAAGTAAAACATTATTATAAGAAGTCTCATTTGGAATGAATCCTAATTTAGCCGCTGCTGCTTGAATTGCAATACCAACTATTTTTCTATTTGGTGAGAATTCATAGAGTCCTGTTTTTTTATTTTGATAGCAGTAAAAAGAACTGAATTCATTTTTGTCAGATTCCTTTACCTTCAATAATTGAACTCCATGAGTAGCTTCTGTTCTTGAAAAATAACCGTCCACCATTCTTAGAACTTTTCTCTCAAACTCTGTAAGTGCTTTTAATAAATCATTTTCTTCCATTTTTAATTTCCTTTCTTTTTAAATTCGTATGCTAATTGCTGTGATTGGTCTTTCTGCAAACCTTTTGGAACTGCTGTTTCAACATCCTTATTTCTGAACTTGTTTATTTTTTCTATCATTTCTGCACCAAGTTTATTAATGAAACTAGGATTAACAGAAACAACAGTGCTCCAAAACTTCTCACTATTTTTTAGATAGTCAGGAAAATGTTTGAATAATTCATCATCGGCAACAGAGATATAAGCCAAAACACCTTTTTTACATTTATCTTCGTCACTCATAAAGACAAATGATTTTCTGTTATTAAACAAACATGCTGAAATGAAGTCTGCACTTTTTATTTCTTCAGGAACATGAAGAAAGTTGTATGAATTATTTCTGACTGCATACAATGAAATAATAGGGTCATGCTTAAATTCTTCACTTAAAGATAAGTAATTGAAATAGGACTCCATTCTTTCAAAGTATCTTGCATCCTCATGAAGCAACTCATTTTCAGCAACATGATTTCTCAAGTCATCAGAAGTGAATTCTAATAATTTTAATTTTCTTTCTTGAACTTCTTCCATAATTACACTCCTTCTTTGAAAATTACATTTTCTTTTCTTCTTTTCAAAACTTCATAAATACTGAAAATTGGAACTGTTAACAATAAAGCCTGAGCTAATAAAAGCAATTTACCCTCTATTCCAAAATACTCAAATATTCCTAGTATTTCAAATATTATGGCAATTGCAATCTCTGACTTCATAATAAAAGCAAACTCTTCTTTCTTTTTTACATTTTGACGATTTAAAATCAACCAAAATGGAATTGAAACTGCAATGTATGCAAAACCAATTCCTAACAACCATAAGTTATTCATTTGTTCTTCTCCTAATATTTAACTAATATACGAAAATTAAAAATCAAATCAAGTGACTACAGAAACTAAAAAAGCCCTTTCGGGCTTATTTATTGTGCAAGTGCTTGTTCATTCTGATTTTGTTTTGGCTGTTGTGCTTGATTTGTATTTGCCTGTGGTTTGGTATAGGCACTAGCAATTTTGTTTGCTCTTCCATTTTCATCATAAGCAAAATATTTCATTACACCTGGTTTAATAACTTCACTGTTACCCTCTTTTTTGAAATCAGTATCAGACAAACCAAGTCTTGCTTTTACTACTTCATATCTTTGTGCAGGAACTTCATAATCTCCTTTTTTAAAATCAAGAATTTTATTGGTTTCAAGTTTTCTTAAAATTATTTGGTCTTGTGGAATATTTGGATTGGTGTCTTTTGCTACTACAAAATATTTCCCAACTGCTACTATTTCACCTTTAAAAAATCCTCCATTTCTCCATTGTGATTTTCCATCTTCATCTCTGAATTCTGTTTTTGGAATTCCTCTACTGTTAATTTTTTTACCTAACATAGCTTCTTCATTCACTGCAAAGTGTGCAGTCATGTCTAAATTAGCAATTTCGTCATTAATATCTTTTAATGTCACTCTAGTTTGATTAATTTTTCTACTGACTTCTCTTTGTCCTTCAACACCTTTAACAGCATCAAATGGAATAGCTATTGTGACATTCTGAACTTTTTGTTCTTTATTTTCACTTTTTGAATAACCAATAATTACACCTTCTTTTGATTTTCCTGCAAGGTCAAAATGTGCATCATAAAAATTTGGTAAAGTAATTTCATATCTACCTTCTTTCTCATTTTTTACAACATTAACACCTTCTTTTTCACCAAGCATGATTGGTTCATGTTTAGCTTCTACTTTTTGAGAAGTAGCTTTTTTTACTTTCTCTTTTATATCTGCCACACCTTCAGTTAACAAGTTTTGTTCTTGCTGGTGGTCTGATATTGCAGCAACTACTTTTTTAACAGTTCCTTTTAATTCAGATACACCTTCAGTTAATAACTTTTGTTCTTGTTGATGGTCAGATATTGCAGCAACCACTTTTTTAATTGTGTCTTTTACTTTTGGCATTTTAATTCTCCTATTATTATATTAATAATTAATATATTGCCGAAAGCTAAAGTCAACAAAAAAGCCCCTTTCGGGGCTTCTTTTTTTACTTCTTTATTTATTCTAAAATATTTCCATTTTCATCAATACCTCTCATTTTGCAAACATCAGTTCTAAAATACCCTGCTCTTTTTATTTGAACGACTGCAAAACCTCTATTGGAAATTTTTTCATAATCAGCATGGGTCAATACATTTACAGGTGTATCACCAACCTGGAAGAAGGTAGCCATTAATCCATCATTATCATTTTTCTGAGCAACCCTGAAAGCAAACAAAGTATCTTGAATGAAGTTTCTCTTGAATTTACCCAACAATGACATACTTCCTAATTGTGACATTGCTTTAGCTTCAGGGTGATTCACATCAAACTCTGCACTACCTGAAAGTATATTTGCAGACAAATTGAAATCAATTGGTTGTCCTGATTTATTGCTACTTCTAATTAAGTTTGTTTTTCCACAAGCTTCAATCAAAGCTTCTGTAGATTCTTTATCATCCACAAAATACCAAACTTTATTAGAAAACTGTGCCTTGAAAGTTTCTTTTAAATCTTTACCTAATTTCAACATTAAACCTGATTCAGTTTGTGTAGAAATAATGTATGCAAAACCCAAGCTTCTTGTAATTGCTGCTTTATCCACAATGAATTCAGTAAGAACATCTTGTGCTTCGTCACATATAAAATAAACCTGTTTTTGATTTGGGTCTTTTCTCCAACCTTTTTTTCTTTTCTCAATCTCTTTTAGAACTCTAGCAATTATAAATCTTAAGATAAGAACACCAGCTTTAGCATATTTCTTATCAATGGTAATACCAATCTTTTTACCAAGTAAAACATTAGTCACTAATGTGTCACTTTTTACTGAAGCTGCCCAACCTAATAAATCTTCTGATTGAGTAAGTAAGCTATTCCATGTATCAACAGTGAATTCAACAGAAGAATTTATTTTATCTTTACCTGCATTTCCTTTATTTTTAATATAGGAAACACATTGTTCAATATATGCTGCTCTGTTTGTTGGTTTACCTTTTTTATCAACTTCACCATATTTTGCATGGCACTCTAAAATCTGAACAATCTGATGTTTAGATTTTGACTCAGGGTCAGGAGTCTCAAGGATTTGAACACCAATATTTTTGTAAGTTATGAATGACTCGTCATAACCGTATATCTCAGAAAAACCACTCCAAGGTTTGTCTGTAGATTCTGCAAAATGCTTCAATACACCTTGTTTAACATGTGCAGGATTAGCCATCTCTATGATTAAGTCCTGGATAGCACCTGCATAGTACAAGTTCAATCCACCTGCACTATCCCAAATGTCTTTCTTGGCATTAGCTGAACCTGTTACTGTCAAGATTTGCTCTGCTCTTTCTTCAGGACTCAATCCTTCCAATATTGCAAAGTTTTTGGTTCTCTCTACAGAAATAATTTCGTCCAAAATGCCATTAGGATTTTCTGCACTTTTAACACCTAATTCTTCAGCAAGCATTTGCTTTCCATCTACTACAAGCATTCCACAATCTGTATCTGCAAGTTGGTCTGCAACACTTCTTATAAAGGTAGTTTTACCAAAACCTGATTTTCCAAGAACTTGTAAATGTCCTTCTTGAATATCATAAGCAGTAGCAATCATTTTGTTACCCGCAACTGGTGAATTGCTCTTACCGTTGAATCTCAAACGACCTGTTGTAGTTCCAAAAATAATTGGTTTGGATTTATCTCTAATTGCTGCATCAATTTGAAGAATTTTTTCGTTGTCTGTAAAGAAGGATGCATGAGTAAAACCTAATGTATGACTATGTTTAAATTCTTGGTCTACTAATGCTCTTGCATAATTAATATTGATAGTTTCATTACACAAGTACATATAGATAACAGGACTCATAAATGCAAACAACATTCCGAAAAATTGAGCTTCCGGTTTCATGTGAGAAAAGTATGCTGAACATGCAACACCTCCAATCCATACAAACGGCTTTATGAATGCTTTAAACTGAAATCCTTTTAGTCCATTAATTAAAAAATAAGTTATACCAATCATTGAAAGTGCAACCATAAGTGGTATATACATAAAGCTCATATCACCACCATTTGATACTAATCGTTGAGGTATTCCACTCATCAATGCAATATTCAATAATAAATTGAACAACATAACGAATAGTGGATAGAACAAAGTTTGTGTCATAACAAAACTGTCACTCAACAACATCATTCCTGAGAATTTTTTACCTGATGCAGTAAAGATTGTTCTATCAAGTGGCTCTCTTAAATCCTGTGGCACATGTGGACCATTTAATGCTCTAGAACCACTTGTTAATTCATTCGCCCATGCCATAGCTTCTGTATGTGCCTTCTTTGGATTCAACAATAATCCTAAAAATCTCCAACCAATTTCTTTTCCTAAAATTTTCATAATATTTTTCCTTTAGTTTAGTTTTTATAATTTGCCTAACTGCTCATTTACTTTCTGCTGTATTGCTACTGCATCACTCTGTTGAATGATTCCGTCAGCAACAAGCTTCTTAATTACAGGTGTGTCCTCTGAAATGACATCTACTAGCTTTTTAACTTGTGAATCGTAATCAGCACCCAAGTCTTGCTTGTTATCCAAAATAGTCTTCACAAGTGGCTCTAATTCGCTGTTTAAGAACACATTGAGTTTGCTTGCTACTGCTGTTTTATTTGAGTCATAAGCACTAACTAAATTTTTATTGTTGTTAGCCAATGAATTTAAAATTGCACTGACATTGGTAACTGCAACATCATGTTTAGCACCTGCCATTACTTTTTCTGCTTCAGCTTTCTTCTGCTTGTCCAGGTAGAGCCCATGACCATACTGTCCAACCATTAATGCAATAGTTGAGAAAATAAGGGCTTGTTTTATTCTTCCAAAGAAAGGCACTCTGTTTTGTAAAACACCTTTAAATAAGGTGAAAACGATTGAAGAAATAAACAATATGAAAGTTGTTTTTCCTAATGGACTCATACCAATGAAAGACCTAACTCCAAAAATGGAAAATACCAAAGCTACTACTCCACCAATTGCAAGACCAAACAATCTATCAACAAATTGATTTCTGTAAATTTTCATTTTTTGAGTGGTAGCAAATATTAAATTCTTATTTGTTTCTTTAGCTCTTGATTGAGATTTCATGATGGGTAAACAAAGATTCTTGTCTCTATCAGTCCACCAAGCCCATTTTGCAAGCAACAATGAATCAGATGTTGCAACCAAAGTTGTAGCAAGAAATTCCATGAATTTTGATTGAGGACTCAAAAATTCAAAATGTGCTTCGTTGTATGTCTTTTCTGCCCACTTCTTATAAAGCATTTCTGAATCAAGTTCTTGTAATTTATCCAATTCAGAAATTCTTTTAAATGCTTCCTTAGCTTCCTTTTCTAAATCAATCTTTTTCTCTAGCTCTTCTTCTGCAAGAAGTTCATCAATAATGTCTTCGTTATCAATAATAACTTCTGCTTTATTAAATTTATCTTTTAGTGAATTCATAATATCTCCTGTAGTTTTTATTTTTTAAATTACTTATTGAACTCATCCAAGTCACCAAAAGGATTATCAATATCTTCAGTCTTTGATTTGGTAGCTGCTGTGGTTGTAGATACAGGTTTCACATCATCAGAAAAATTGTAAAAGCCATGTTCATTTAATTTCAATACAAGTTCATGTTTGAAATCCATACATGCTTTTCTTTCTGATTTATTTGTATCTTCAAATTTTTTACCTTTAACTTTTACTGATACTCGAAAGTTTCCATCTTTATTTGAATAAATAGAAACTGTATAACCTTTAAACTTTTTATCATTGAAATAAATACCGTTATATTTTTCAAGATATACACAATCTTCTTTGTGTGCTACAAGCTCAACTACTAAATCACCTAAATTATTTAATTCCATTTTTATATCTCCTATTGATTAATTTAATTATTTTCATATACTCTTATATATATACAAAAATTTAATTATTAAGTCAACAAACAGGAGAACAATAAATGAATGAATTAGATAAAAAGTTTCAAGATATTTTATTAACGGATGATAAGATTGGTTATATTGTTTCTCAATTACCAAATATTGAAACACAAAACGCATTCTTGAATTACCTAAAAACTTCAGGGACAAAAGGCAATAAGGATTTAGAATACATGTTTGTTCTTTACTACCTTAATGCAACTTCTATTAATGAATTCGTAGAATTAATAAGAAGTCTAATGGACAACCTTGATTTAAAGGTTGATATGATTGATTCAAAAATGAATGAACTCGAAGCAAAACTTGAAGAGTTTGGCTTTACATTTGAATTAAGCGTAAAAGGAACTATTGATGAAGGAATCACAAAGATTGTTCATCATATAAATTCACTTTCTAACTATGTTATTGAACTATCTGAAAAGCAATCTATATCAGAAGAAGAAGTTCTTTCAAAAGCTGCTAATCATGCAACTAAATTGATTGATAATGTTTTCAAAGGTGTTGACGAAAGAATGGATACAAAATTTCTTGGGCTTGATGCAAGAATCGATGAGGCTGTTGCTGTAGTTTTAGCAAAAAGAGTTCCTGAATCATCTGTTCCTGCAATAAATTCAACTTATAAAAGAGTAAAAGCATTGGGTGAAAAAACAGGTTGGGAACCAAAAGAGGTAATTAGAAATGTTGTTATTAATGGCTCTACCATGTTGGGTGTTCTTCTTATCTACCATTTCATTACAAAATTCATATAATAAAAAAGCCCCTTTCGGGGCTTTTCTTATTTACAGTCCAATTCCTGTTTCTTGATTAAGTTGTTTTTTTCTTTTTTCTTCAACAATGTCAGGCATTTGATTTTCACTAAACATTTTATCTCTCATATTATTCATATTTCCTAAGATTTGTTTCTTATCATCTGTTACTTCAGGTTTTGACTGAACACTTTTGATAGCTTGCATTTCAGCAGAACCTCCTATTTCTTGATTAGCAACTTTTGTAGCTTGTTGCTTCTGAGAAGTTTCAGCCCAAATTTGCTTCATGCTTTTAGCTTTACCACTCTGAAAACCTGTTGAATCTTCACCAAACTGAACATCAAGTGGTTTTGTTCCATACTCTGATTGCATCTTTTGGTCTGCTCTCATAATAATGGCTTGAAGTTCAGGAGAATAATCTTTGAATTTTGCAGGTTGCTTAACATTATTCAAATTAATTTTATTTTCTGGCTTTTTCTCTTGAAATGGGTCATTAGGTCTTACTGTAGTTGCTGAACCAATGGATTTATCCTTAAGCTCATGTTTCCAAGTTTCACCTAACTCATTAGATTTAAAATCTCTGAAAGAATTTTGTGTTCTTTCTTTTTCCATATCACTGACAGTAGTTTTTAATCCTTTATTATGTTCATAAGCAGGTTTAACTTCTTTATTGCCAAAATTGTAATCTTTATCATTTGATTTTTCCATCATCTTGAAATAATTCTTTTCAAAATTTGACTCAAGTTTGTTAGCAATTCTGCTCTCTTTGTTGTCAGTAATTGTTTCACCTTTATAGATTTTTCTTTCTTTATCAAACTCTTTATAAGCATTCAACCACTCAAGTTTTTCTTCAGCAGAAATAGGATTTAATTTCACAGATTTTTTTGCTTCAACACTAGCATTAGTATTTGAAATTGTTTCCATACCCAAGCGGTTATTATTAGCTTTATCTCTTAAATTGAAATCAATTTTTTCAAAAGATTGTTTTTTATCAACCATAGAAACTGCTTCAGGATTGAATTTTTCAGTGAATTCAAGTTCTGATTTATGTTTTGTTTGCATAAACATTTTTGAATTACCATAAGCAGCATCGTTTAATTCCTTCTCGTTGGACTTGCCTTGTGATTCTTCTCTTAACTGATTACCTGTTTTTGTAGTTAAGTGAGATAAAGCACCATTCGCAGAATGTTCATAATAATTATTTAATTTTTCAGGTTTACGGTTATCAAAGAAATCAACTGAAGCTTTACCATGACTCATTTCTTCATGGATATTATTTTCTTTCTCTGCCATGTGTTTATGCATACCATTAGGATTGATACGGTCGTCAGTTTTGGCAATTGTTGACCACTTCTCCACATTACTTTCAACCACAAAATCAGGCTCAACCTTCTGTGGCTGTTTTTCCTTTTCGAGAATCTCTTGGAATACTGAAGAGGACACACCTGCCTCTCTCATCATTGCAGCATTAACTACACCTGGTTGCACCTGGTCAGCTTCTGCAACCTCTTGTGGTGCTTCTGGAGTGGGTTCTACCTGTGCAATAGTAGGTTTAACTGCACCTTTAGATTTGTTGCCAAATGGGTTTACTCGTGCTGTTTTAGGTGCTTCTTGACTGTTCATGTTCTGGAAGATTGAAGAAGATTTTTCTGCTTCAGCAAACATTTCAGCAGTCACACTATCTTGTGTATTTTGAGAATTAGTATCTCTAAATAAAGAATTCACTTTACTTATATTGGCTTTAGCTTTTTCTTTAGAATCATCAACATTAGACACTGATTTACCAAAGCGAAGTTTATTATTCACTTCAGCAATATTTTGTTGAACTACTTGTTTATTAAAATCAGTAGCAACTTCTTTTGGTGCAGGTATATTTCCTTCGTCATTTTCAATTGCATAAAATTCGTCAGAAAATGGATTAAGATTTTCCTCTTTCTCTACTGCTTGAACAACTGGTGATTGAACAGGTGCAACTTCTTTTTTTGCAATCTCATTTTCAAAGTCTTGTTCTTTAACCTCATAATCAGAAAATGGGTCAAAGTTTATATCTTCATTATTTTCCTGATTTAACTCTTTCTTTTTATTTATAGAAAAATCCATAGTATTCTCCTTTTTAAGTAACTATGGATTTATCATACAAAAATAATAAATTTAATCAATGTTTTATGGATATCTATTTACCTTCTTTTGCTAAAGATAAAGTATTTTCTTTATTTTCAAATCTTTTTGCAAGTTGTTCTCTTTTATGATTTTCAAACTTTGATTTACTTGTTGTTATATTTTTATATGGAGTAGCCATTGATTGAGCCATTCCTATTAACATTGAAATTCCATGAGAATCAAAAATAGTTTCTAGCACTTTATCTTTTATAGCATCACCAAAAACTTCTTCAGCATCTTCAACATCCATTAAATTATAAATATGTTTATTTACTTCAGTTTTTTTATTGAATTCAAACACTTCTAATTCTTCGTCTGTTGGTTCACCTTCAATATTTGAAACTAGAGCCACTTCACCATTATTTCTTTTAAGTTCAGCAATTTTTGTTTCTGCTGCCAATTCTTCTTTCTTAAGAATTTCCTCTTCTCTTTTAGAATTCATTTCTCTAAGTTTTAAAGCAATTCTACTTTTATCGTCATACTTGAATATGTTTGAAGGTCTAATATGAATTGGATAATTATCTTTTCTTGGTTTCAAATTAGCCCAAGGTTTTTCAAGAATAAATGCATCACCTGTAAAAGAAGGCTTGTAATAATAGCGAATTCCTACATTGTCATTTCTTTCTAACATAGATGAAAGTTGTGCAGGTATAAGAACTTTCTCTGTATGTGTTTGCCAATTTCCTGATTTATTTACTCCATCAGCTTGGTAACTTATAGACTCATGCCACTTATCAACATCTCTATCACCTAAACGGTCACAGATAGTTTGTAAAGTTTCTCCATTAGCTCCACAACATACAAAATTACAAGTAGTTCCTAACCAACCATTCACATCTTCTTTTGTGTAGTGTTTCCATAATTGATTAATGTCCTGAACTGCAATGTATGCAGCCCAACCTTTTGAACGACCTCTATCAATCAACTTGTCAAGAATTGGCATATTGCTTTGATTTACCAATTTTCCAGGTGCATGGAATTCGTCCATGATAAATGTGCCAATTGGTTTGTCAGGGTCAGCAATTACTCTTGAACTATCAATAAATGTAATTAAATAAGAAAGAATTAAACTTATAAATGGTTTTGAAATTGTTTCTACTTCAGCATTTGGATAAAGAAAAAGAACCTTAACTTCATAGTCTGGGTCTGTCATGAATTTTTCTAAAGATATTTTTCTGGCTTTAGGATTTAGAGCAAGGAATTTAGCAACACCATTGAACATTTCAGACTTAGCAAACATATTTATCATAATGCCGGCTGTTGTCACATTCTGTTGAAGTGTTCCATCTGCTTGTAATTCACCAACCAATCTTCTTGCTTCTGGATAGACTTCAAAAATGGCATAAGCAATATCTGCATTACTTGCCAAAAGAAGTTGAGCCATATCTACAATTCCTGCATCTGTTGTTCCGTTCTCTCTTCTAAATGCTTCTTGTAAATAGACAATCAAACCTCTTGCAACTGCTTGTGCTGCATCTGTCCACATAGAACCATTACCTGCACCATCGGGTGGAATTAAACCTGCCACAACTGCTGAAAGAAGTCCAGGTCCGTCTATATCATTAAAAATATCGGGAATACTAGATAACATGTCAGTGAAATCAATCAGTGCATGTGAAGGGTTGTTTGGGTCAAAGAATGCATTGGCAAACTCTCGTTTAGGGTCAAATATGACTGTTCTTAAACAAGTGGCCATAGAAGCTCTAATGTGAGATTCCAACCACTGAGATTTACCTGAACCTGTTGTTCCAAAAATTACTGTGTGAGTTCTTCTATCGTTTTCACCATAATGCAAATGGTGAGAGATACGGGCAAACTGTGCATACTCGCCATGTTTAGAAGAACGCTTTTTAAATAAATCTTCAAGTATTAATTCAGCATCAGCTAATTGATGAACCATTGCACCTCTTCTATGAACTATTTGTTCAGGATTAATCTTTAAACTCATTCCATATTTAAAGCCTTTATATGTTGCATAAGGTGCTGCCAACATTCCGAGCATGATTCTGATAGCTAGAGCATTGGAATATGTTTCGCCAAATTGTTCTTTTAATTTATGCATATAAGCAAAGTAATGGTCTACTTTGCTTGGAAAGAAAAACGGAAGAATTTTATTTATAAAGATAGTTACCCAATCAATCAAATGTTCAAAGTAGTTATCTGAAATTCCACCTGCAATCCAAGGTAAAGGTCTAGGAAAGATTGAGACGTTAACTAACCACAATAAAGCAGTTAAACCAACAAATGCTGCTATTCCCATTCCTACCGTATAAAGTGCCACATCATCTATATAGACAACAAGTTTTGAACCATCAGGCATTGCAGCCTTACTTGAGCGAAAACGATATAAAACCGGCTTCTTCTTTTGAGTCTGTACATTGATTTCATCATTCTTCTGATTCTTACCTGCTAGTGAATCAATAAGTGAATACACCTTTTGTATTTTTGTTCTATCTGCCATATAAACATCCTCTTATTATTATTGTTTTATTAGGATGAATATTTATTAGATTAAGCCACTGGTCAAGAAATAGACAACACCAACTGACGCAGCAAAAACTACTCCACCAAAGTTATCTACTGCTTTTCCGAATAATTTTGATAATTTTGATTTAACGGGAGTTGAGTGATTTACTTCTTCATATCCGTCTAAAAGCAATCCATTATTTTCTTCCATATTTTTTTGGTAAGCCAAAAGTGCAATTGTTGCTTCTTCGTCTGTTACTATTTTTTTGATTTCGTTTGTGCTCATGATTTTCTCCATTCATTTAGTTTATATTTACATCCTATGATATTGATTTATGTTGTCAATCAAACACTCTTAATTCGATATCTTTGAACATAAAAAAAGCCACTTTAAGTGGCTTTTTTATTGAATGAATAAAGGTTTTCTATTCTGCTTTTTACTCTTTCATATTTTCTACCACTCTTTGATAAAAATTTACTTTTCACATAATAGAAAACTTCTGACTTAAAGCAGTTATTGAATCTCTGAAATTCTTCAATCAAAAATGTATCAAAAACAAAATTGAAAACTTCACTGCCTTCATCAAATATTTTAATCTCATGTTGAGGAAAAACTATGTCAATTATTTCCAAGTTTGTATCTTCATAAAGTTTCACTTTTGTAATTATTGCTTTCATTTTTAATGAAGTCACTTTTTTATTAAAATAAACTATATAACTAGAAAATGCTTTTTCCTCCAATATTTCAAAGACTACTTTTTCAATAGGTGTTTTAATTTCCATTTAATACCTCTTGTTTGTGAAATGTTTTTGCCATAATGACAGATAACAACATGACTCCACAACCTAGACCAGAATGAAAATTAAATGAGAACATCAATATTCCAACTGTAAAAAGCAAAACAACTAATGCAGGCTTGAAATAATCTTCTTTCTTTATTTCTCTGAATTTAACAACTTCAAACATATTATTTCTATTTTCTAATTTTTTCATAATTATTTTCCTTTCGCGTCAAATACGATTTTTGAACAAATAAAATTTCCACAAATTGTAGTATTTAAGATTTCTTCATTTTCTTTTAAAACCTCATGGACTTCTTTTATCAAACCGTTTAATGTATCTGAAGATTTTATTACTTTCATATTTAATGAAGGAAAGTATTTCCCAAGCTTTCTTAAAATAACATTTCCATTGTCTTTATATTTCATTAAATAATAAATTGTTTGTACTTCAGAATTAATTGAAACAATTCCATAGCCAACTTTTTTCAAAAGCTCATTGTGTTTTTCAAAATCTATATTTTTCATAGTATTTACCTTCTTAATTTATGTATATATAAGTTATACAATATTTAGAAGTAAACACAATAGTCAACCAAAATAATGGATATCTTTGTTTAAAATTCACTCTAGTCATTTGTCAAGGGTGACTAGGGTTGTCAAGGGTGGATTTTTTTCACCCTTGACACTGGAAACCCTTATAAACAAAGGCTTTATAAAGTTTGTCAAGGGTGACTAGGGTAAAAATGAATATTTAGGAGTACAAAAATCTTTTTTCTATTTATTTATGTATTTCACTAATTACTTTAAACAGTACACACTGAGTGTTTGTAAATTTTGCTAGTTCACCCTAGTCACCCTAGACACTTATTGATTAAGTCAATGAAATCAATGCTTTCTACTGTCAAGGGTGGACTTTTTTCACCCTTGACAACTCTAGACAACCCTAGACAAATAGACGAAAAAAAAGCTCCTTTTGGAGCTAATTTGTTTATTGACTGAGTAATCTTCTCATTAAATGTGTTCGGAAATCTCTCATACTTGGAATAAACATTCGTATGTAAATGTTTTCTTCATTAAAGGAATAGACCATATAAACATTCTTATGGTGATATTTCTTAAAATTTACAAAACCTGTTCCATCAAGTTCCACAATTTTTGAACCTATTAATGGATTTTTAGAAATAAACTTTACTATTTCATTCCATTCATTATTTATATTATTCCAATCAAGAACACTAAATTTATTTACAACATAAGATTGAATTTCTTTGTAATCACCTTTTGAGAATTTAAGAAATTTAATTTTTCTTGTTGTCATTCTTCAATCCTCATTTCAGCAAAGAATGATTCAGCATCTTGAAATTCACCTTTTTCAATTTCTTTGTTTCCAATTGCAATTAATTTAAGAAGGGCAAAAGTTTCTTGTTGCTTTTCATATTCGTGAATATCCATCACAACCATTTTTGCTTCACCATTCTGAGTAATTATTAGAGTCTCAGGATTGACCTCAAAGTTTTTAATAATGTCTGCTGCATTCTGTTTAAGATAAGAAATTGGCTTGATTTGTTCGGCTAGGGACATGATAGCTCCTTGGTTGCAGTGGTACAAATATAGTCTAAATTTGTATTGATGTCCATCTGTTTTTTTGGTGGTGAAGTTGCTTAAAAATACAGCAAATGCTCAGTAAGGCACTTTAAACGCCCTACAGCCAAAAAACCTGCTCTGTAGTACCTAACCCATAGCCAAGTCATTTTTGTGAGCTTCTAGGTGTGTTTCTGATGGTCATTTTTTCAGCAAAACAACTCAAAAATTTGGCTCTACCTGGTGCGATACCTGGAACAACACACCATGAAAAAAAGCCCATATAGGCTTTTGTTTTACTTCTCTTCAGGTTCGTCATAGATACCTTCACAGTCAAGCATTATGTCTTCCTCTAGGGTGTTCATCATGCTGTAGGACACATAGAACCTCATCTTGCACCAACACTCTGTATCTGCTTGAGTCTTCTGAAACTTCGCATACATACAGTTTAGACAAGAAAGTTTTTGTGGTGGCTGTGGCTCTTCATAAGGTATGTTGTTGATGACTCTACTTGTTGAAACTACTCTGATTACTTTACCTTCTTCATCTTTTAAGACTTCAGGTTTTTTATTTTCTTCTTCATTAGCAAGTTCATTTATTAAATCAGCTTCATTTTTCTTATTGTTTATTTTTGGCATATATTTTCCTTTAGTTTTAATTATTATATGAAAATGCCAAAGATAATCAATAGAATGCTTTGACTTTAAGAAACAAATAATTTATTCATTATTTGTTTTCATATATTATTCTAGTTATAGTTAAGCAATCCATAGAAATATTGGAAATAAAAAGCCACTTTTCAGTGGTTTTTATTTTGTCTTCATTACATTGATAAGCCATCGTCTTTTTGAATTTGTTTTTTCTTTTTATTTTGTTCAAATGGATTAAGTTTGACTTCAACATTTTTCTTAACTTCAGGTTTTGTAATCTCAACAGCTTTTTCAACTTGTTTAGTTTTCTTAATTGAATGAACAGGCAATTCCTGAGTAGCAACCTGTTTCTTAATTGCTTCTGGAATTTCAATTTTGTTAGAAGCTTTTTTAATTTTATCTGACAACATTGCAGCAATACCAGAATTTAAGAATGCTCCATTTTTCTCTAAACCTCTGCATCTTGCATTCAACTCTTCAGCAACTTCAACTGTTCTTTTTAAACTATCAACTTCAGGATTCATTTCTTTAGATACATATCTTTTATACATATCAATTAAATCTTCCTTACCGTTCTCTCTCATGAATTCACCTTTGATTTTCATGTATTCACTTTCAACACCATAAAGTTTGCAAAATAATTTATTACGAGTAACAAATACATTGAAAATTTCTTGGCAATTAATATTGGAACTCTCCATATTTCCATAAATAGAGTTTAAGGAACATCCTTGAGATTTATTTATTGACATTGCATAACCTAATCTTGTAGTGGCTAAGTCTTCAATAATTTTCTCTTTACCGTTGTCAAAGGAAACAACTAAAGCACCATTTACGATTGCCTTAACCATTCCTATATCTCCATTGGAATACTGTTCTTTATTGTTGTTTTCTTCAAGAATAACTCTATCGCCAACATAAAATCTTTCTTTATTATTCTCAACATAATCACCTGCTATTTCACCACGAATCAATCTTTTGTCTTGTGCAATATTATTTAAGCGGTCAATAGTTCCATTCAAAGAAGTAAGCATGGCTTTCTCTTTAAATTTATTCATATCATTAAGATAGTCTTCAACTAATTTTTCATGTTTCTCAACAGAAGTAGTAAATTTCTCTACTCTTCCTTCAACTTCCATAATGTCAAGTCCACCAGTCTTTTGTTCATTAGAGATATGAGAACCTTCTTTTTTAATGGCATTAACAACTTCATCACCTTCACGATAGACACTAGAAAGTGAAGTAGCTTTAGCAACCTTCAATCCAACTTCATCATTTTTTTGTCTTCTGATTTCTGTTAAATATTTAATATTAGGTTGAATAGTTTCTTCTTTAGCAAAAGCTTTTAATGTATTACCTGCTGCTACTGAAGCTATTTGGTTATGGTCGCCTAAAGCTACAATTTTTGCACCATTAAGATTCTTCAATAAATTATTCCAATGCTTTGTTCCAACCATAGAACTTTCATCTAAAAATAAAATATCGTTAGGTGTAAGTTTTGTTTTACCTGCTTCAATATCAAGAAGAAGTTTATCTAAGGTGTATGCATGATTGACTGAAGTTTCATCATTTAATGCACCTTTCACTTTTCCCATTATTGCAATACCAAAGGTTCTATAACCATAAGCATTTCCTATATCAGTGGCTTTTGAAACTGCAAAAGTTTTTCCTGCTCCTGGTACACCAATAGCAATTGTTGCTTGTTTAGGGTCAAAAATAGCTCTAATAAAATCGAGTTGTTCTTGTTCAGGTTTTTTACCTTCAGGAGAATTATCAAGAATTCCTTGGATTTCAAAATCTATTCTGTTATGAACTCTAGATTTCCATGTGCTATTACATGCCTTACTCATTAATTGGACATTTTCATATTCTTTTTCCATTAATTCAAAGGTAGTGAAATTTTCTTGTCCTTTTTCATTCGCACCTGTTGATACGATTAAACCTTTATCTTTCCATTCCTGAAGTTTTGCTTTTGCCAAATCTTGTGCTTTAGCTCCAAGTCCTAAAGATTGGTCAAGCTGAATAATTAATTGGCTTTCACTAAAAAATGGTGAATTATTAGTTAGTGTATTTATTATTTCTTGTTCTTTTTTAGGAACAAATTTAATTCCAACTTTACTTAATTCTTTTTTCTTCAAATTCATTTCAGAAGCTGTAGCTTGAATATCTAAATCTTTAAATGCTTTTGCTTTTGTTTCTTTAGGTGCTTTTATCATTCCCCAAACATATTGTTTATGCTTGTTAGATTCTAAATCTTTTACTTGAATACTGTAGTCCTTATTCAATTGAAATACTTCTGATTGCTTATCTTTTATTTTTGAACTGATTTCTTTTTTCTGTTCAATAATAAGTTTTCTTTCAGCTACTACTTCATCTCTGTTTTGGTTACTTTTGACACATTTCCATTGATTTTTAAGAACCTCTTTTTCAACCCATACTTTTTTACCTGTCTTCTCATCGATGACTGGCAGATTAACTTTTACAGGAACTTTTCCAAGGTGAGTAAGTTCAATTTTTTCACCGGCTTGCACCTTGCCTGATTGAACTGCTTCTTTAAGTGCCTTACTCCAAAGGGTGTGTTCGTTACCATATTCATCTTTATAAGTAACAAAATAAGAGTCTCTTTTTTGACCTTCAATTTTTACTTCACCTTCTTTTAATGGCAATTCACCTGCACCATGAGAAAGTAAAACTCCCCATTTTGTATTGGGTTGAACTTGAGATTTAAAGCTGTCTAAAATTTCTTTTTTGGTGTCAATCTTCGCATCAAGACCTTTGACTTCAATATTTAATTCCTCAACTTCTTTTGTAATCGCTTGTCTTTTGATTTCTATTTTTTGAAATAAGGACAATTTTTCTTGAGAAATATGGTCATCAATCATTTCCTTTGCTTTGGTAGATTTTCTTATTTTTTCAAGTGATTCATCATCAAAAGCAATTCTCCAATCTTTTATTTCTGCACCTAAACTATCAGCTTTTATTGAACGATTTTTTTTGTCATAAGCTTCAATAGCCCATTCATCACCAAAAGCTTCAGACCACAATTGAACAAGTCTTGTTTTTCTCATGGTGTCCAATTTTTTATGGAAATCTCTTTCTTTAATTTCTGGAATTTCAATGGCTCTAAATTCACCATTAGGTAATTTAACTAAATTTGGCACATTAAGGTGAATGTGTGAAAAAGGTAAATTTTGACGTGAGTCATTATGATAAAACATGTAATAACCTGTTTTACCTTCATTACCTGCATGGTCTTTAAGATACTGTTTGAATAAATTTTCATAAGCTTCTTTTGCACTTTGCATCATAATTTCTTCTGCAACTTTTCTTTGTTCATCAGACATTAAAGCAATTGCAAAACTAAATGTATGGTCTTGAGTAAGAACAAATTCAATAGCAGTTTTCTTTTTTTGCTCAACTACTTCTTTTACATCTTCAGGCTTAAATTCTATTTTCTTACCTGTTTTACTTATGTAATATCCTTTGGCAACATCCTTTTTAGTTATATTGATATAAAAGTTTTTCTTATCAGCGACACACTGAACACCATCTCTGGTTTTCAAATCAGCTTTTTTGAAATTTACTTGTTCACCACCGTTATTTAGATAGAAGCCATGTTTAATGTCTTCCTGGCTGACTTTGTGGAAAGTTGCTTCAGGATTTTGCACTGAATAGATTGTTCTAGTGACAGGCTTAACATCCTTTTTTGTTCTTGGGTCTTGTCCAAGTTCAATGTTTGAGATAGTGGTTAAGGACTCTATTGATAAAGCACCTTTTAATCCAAACTCTTCCATAAGTTCACCACCTGCATAAGTGTATTTTTCTAATGCAGATTGAGTGACAACCAAATCAGCAGCATCATATTTAATGTTTGGATTTGCTTCATTCATTAAATCAGCAGCATCATATTTAATGTTTGGATTTGCTTCATTCATTAAATCAGCAGCATTGTATTTATGACTTGCTGATAAAGTATTGTCTTGAATTTCTGCAAGTTGGTCTAAAAGATATTTCTTATAATCAAATCCAACATGGTTATCTTTATTTTGTATTCCTAATCCCATAATTCCTCCTTATCTTTTAGTGATAGCTTTTGTAAATACAGCAGTAAGTTTTTCTACTGAGTCAGTTAAAGAATTCATTCTTTGTTCTTGTAATTTAACTGTCTTAAAAAGACTATCCACTAAATTTCTATCAGATTTTCTTTGTTCATTCATTGCATGAATAACACCTTGAAGTTCTTTTATTTTTTCAAGTTCTTTTTCTGAAATCTTTAATTTACCATCAAGATTAGCTTGTTCTAATTCACCATGATATTGATTAAACGTTTTTCCTGATACTTTTGATTTTAAAAAGTATTCATTATTAACTTTTACTGTTTTCATTTCATTTGCCATTTTCTTTCCTTATTCTTCTTGTTTACTTATAACAAAATAAAATGAAATAGCAAGAGTAACCTTGCTGAACCCTTAATAAACACGAGATAAGGTATTACCAGAACACGCAGTGTTCGATTAGTTCTTTATCTTATTTTTCTAAGTAAAACAGTGAAAAAATAAACAAACAATCCAAAAAGTACACAAACAATCCTAATTAATCATTTTCAATCCAAATAAATCCTTAAACTTACATTATTAAGTCTAAATAATCACAAATATTGACTTTATCTGTTAATTTCGTAATATAACAAATATGACTTTAAAGGAAATTAAAATGAATGAAATTGAATTACTGACTGAACAAAAGTTAAATGAATTATCTGAACTCATGGTTAAAAATAAGGCTTCTTCTAAATTAATGGATTCAATAAGAAGTAATATTAAAGTGTGGGATAAAAAACTGTATCCGTTGTGCAGGACTTTGGATTTGAACTTTATTGATGTTGTTGCTGAAATTTTGGGTCGTGGTGGTTTTGAAGTAGATAAATTAAAGTTGGCTACTTATTTGAGTCGTGCAAGAAAATCTAAAGGTGGAAGAAATGAACAAGAATGATTTGATTATTGGTTTATCAAATGAGTTCTTGATTGAACTTGGTAAAACTAAACCTTCAAATCTTCAAAATGCTGTTAATAAACACTATGACTTGTGGAATAAGGATGGTGGATTGATTCAAATGCTGACTGAAAGAGATTTGGGTGTGTACAAGGTGTTGGCTTCAATCCTTGTGTCTGGTGGGTATGAACATGCAAATGAAATGAATGTGGGTCGTTGTGTTCGCAGGTTACTTAATACCCGTAATGACGACATATCTAGTTATGTAGATACACAAACAAAGGGTAATCCCTCCCTTGTTAAACCTGGTGGCGTTGTTCCAGGTTCAGCCGTTACTCTTATGACTGACAAGGTGGTTAAATCCCCTGTAGTGCAAGAGAAAAATGAAGGTGTAGGTTTGGTGGTGTACTCCCCTAGAAGTAGCACAGAGAACCATACGAGCAGTGGTAGTGTTAGTGTTAGTTGGTGGGATGAAGTGGCTCAATCACTAGGTATAGAAATTAAAAAAGTTCCTGAAGGTTTCAATTGGAATAATGTTGATGCAAATCTCACATATCAGCGAGATAGAGAATATTCAAAAACTTATAATGAAAATGAATTGTTATTGTTTGGTCATGTTCTTTTCAATGCTAGAAAAGAAAAAATACCAATGTCCAATGTTTTTAAAGCAACAACTTTTATTATAAAAAGTCAAGGTGATATTGCTTATGAGTTAATGACTAAAGCAATGATGATTGAAACAATAACTGTCTAATGAAAAAGCCCCTTTCGGGGCTTCTTCTTTACTCTGCACTAATTTGATTATCTACATATAGCTCAACAAGGTTTGCTGCATCAGCTTTATGCTTGTTAAGTAATCTTCTTATATTAGTTGCTCTGTCTTCCATAGAAGAAATTGCATCACCAAAGTTTGTTACTTCCAACATGTTCTTCATGTGGTTTTGGTCATCAAAAGAACCTTTTAAAACAACTTCCTTGAAATCAAATCTTTTATCTTTGTTCATTAGATTAATGAATTTATCTTGACCATATAAACCCATTGTTTTATCTAAAAGGGCTTCATCATTTTTCATGAAACCTTCATTAATAATGGAAACAACTCTGATTGGGTGTACTACTTCGTCTGCATCAACACCTTTAACCCAAGAATAAGCAACAGTGAATGTTCTTAAGCATTTGTCATTAGATACAGGAATTGATAGAACAAGGTCTGCTGTACTCAATTCATCAGAAAATGAAAGAAAGAAATCTTGAATGTCTTTTAATCCTGATACAGCTTCTTCAAATTTGTTTGCTCCAAGGTCAAAAACAACATAGTCAGCAGGAATATCAGAAGCATTAATGATTAAAGTAGCTTCTTTAGCTAAGTTTAATTTTTTGCAACCAATGAATTCATTGTCATCAACAATATTTCCTTTTGAGTCTTTTGTTTGATACTTTTTATAGTTGCTGTATTTGTTCTCAGGGTCTGCATCATAAAATGCAACCTTGTAACCACTAGCTCTTGCTTGAGATACGAATTTATCAGCGGAAGTTGATTTGAGTACACCCCCTTCTATGCTGACAAAAAGCACTACCTTTTTTCTGTTTAATGTTTCATGTAATTTATATTTACTCATTTTATTTTTCTCCTTTAGTTGTAGTAAATTTCTCGTGTTCATTTTTAACTGCTAATCTAATAGCTGCTGATTCACTCATATTGTATTCTTTAGAAAGTTTTGCAATCTGTTGATTGAATACTTTATCTGAACGAATTAGCTTAACCTTTCTATTTTCTTTTTCTTCATCTTCATCCATATTATTTTCTCCTTTACTTTATATATATACAAAAATTTAAAGAAGAAAGCAATATGTAACAAGTTATATATATTAAGAATTAGCTCTTTTTGCTCCAAGAACATTGAAATAAAATGTTCTTTCTTTAAATACATAACCAATCAAGCTATCAATATCAGCTTTTGTCATGTATTCAAAATCTTCTTCCATTTTCAAGATTTCATTTTTTGAATAACCATCTTCTTGCAAGTAGATTACATATTCAAGCACTTCCATTCTTTCAATTCTTCCAATCATTGCTTCAAATTTTTCATTGATTGTTGGAGATAGAGATTTTGGTGTGTTCTCAATAATTTCTTTCTTTACAAGCTGAATGTTTTTTAAGCCTTCTAAAACTTCAGGTGCAAATTCTACTGTTTCTAAATATTGGTCTAAATTTAATGTGTTCATGGTTTTCTTCCTATTTATTATTATTGTTGGATTAATTGATTGATTATTTGTTGGTTAATTTTGTGTAAGTAGAATGGACAACATCAAGAAAAGCCCATATTGTGTTTTCTATTCTGTCTAATCCTAAAACTGTTAAACCTATTATTGCTAAAATTAAGAATATCATTTTTTATCTCCTAGTTAATTTATGTATATACTTTTATTATTGCAGGAATAATGCAAAACACAATAGCAAAACTAATTTAATTTCATTTATTTATAAAGTCGATATCATTGGTTAATTAAAATAATTTGTATTTGTATTTTTGTGAAAATATTTTCACTTGTTTTTTAATATCATTCAATTGCAAGACAAAAAAAAGACTTCGCTAGGAAGTCTCTTGTGTTGTTTCTTATTTATCTTGGATATATGCAAATCTGAGATATTCTTTAAGTTCTTCAAGGTCATTATTTGTAATTTTGTTGTATTCGTCTGTATATAAATTTCTGAATTCTTCAGGCATGTCAGACTTTATGAAAGGTAAGTAATAACCATCAATTACTGCTTTAGGATTCCTCCATTCTTCAATATCATCTCTATTGATGCTTGGATAAACAATTTCTTCTAATATTTTATTCATAAATTTTTTCCTTTGTTTTACATTGTGTTTGGATTTATCGCATCTTCTTTTGAAGACTCAATAAATTTACGTTTTCCAGGTGTGGTGTCTTCTTGGTACATCTCAATAGCAATTTGTATGCAGTCTAATTTTTCCAAACCTACTTGTCTGAACAAGTGATAAATTTTTGTGAACTGCTCTAAAAGATTTTTCTGAAGAACCTCTTCAATGACTTCATTTTTATTTTGTGGTGATTGAAGTATTTTTTTAAGTTCTTTTGTAGATTTATTTAATGTATGTTTTCTCATATTTTTCTCCTTGGTTATTTTTATATTTTATTTTTATTATTTTCTTTGATGCCTTTTGGTGGCAACTTCATATCTAGTTTGGCTGTAAAAATTGCCTTGTAAATCAATTTGTAGTGTTCGTAGTCTTCTGTCAGCTTCAACCTGGTTGGCACTCCCCTAGCAATAGCTTCAAGAACAGAATCAAGGTTGAACATTTTTAGTTCTACTTTAAAGTTTTCACAATGCAATCTTGTGGTGTGATAAAAGTCAGGTTCAGGGAAGTTCTTATTAATATGCTTCTGAGTGAAGATATTTTTCAAGGTGCTTAAAGTGACATATTTTTCTTTTTTCATGGTCATTCCTTATTTTTCTTATTATTAAAATGAGTTATAGATTATGGTTTTCTTGACTTCTAAGCCGTGTAATTTTTCATAATAAGCACGAATTTCTTTTAATTCAGGATTGAAGATAGCAAAGCTAGTTCTACGGTGTGCATCAAGGATATTGTCTTTTCTTGTTACTTCTTCAAGATACTTTTTGACTAATTTTTTATCATTCAACTCTTCTGCACTCCATAGTGCTTCTAATGATTCTTTGAAACTGGCATAGTGTTTAGTCTGTGTTTCGTTAATTGTTGGGTCAAGGTGCAATGTGACTGTAAGGCTATCGTTTTCTATTTCAACTGAGCTACTTGTAATTATTTTCATGGAATCTCCTTTATTATTATTTTTCATGAAAAGGGGTTTCGCCCTTTTGTTAATTTAATCCGTTTGTTTTTGCTTCTTCTAGGATTGCAGAGTATTTATCAACTGTGCCATCTGCTCTTTGCCATACTGACACTGTGTACCAATATCCATCCTCACAAGCTGAAGTTTCTCTAAAGTTTTTTCTACCTTCTGCATTGATTACAACATCAATGATTTCAAAACCTGCATATCCTGAATTTCCAAAAGTTTTATTTATTTTTATTTTTACTGATTGAGTTTTCATTTCTTATTTTCCTTTAGTTATATAATAATTTTAGTAAAAATAATGCAAAACACAATAGCAAGATTAAAAGTCGATATCTTTATGTAGAAATAAAAAAAGGACTCATTTGAGTCCTTAGTTTTTTATTCTTCATGTTATTTATTTTCTATTTCAACCAAGTGTAAAAAATAATTTATTCCACTAATGAATGCTTGGGTTGTCTCGTCAATTTCTTCAAAAGAAAATCTTGTTGTATAGCAGTCTTCCAAACCATCAGCCACATCAATTTCAATGCTTCCTGAGTCCTTAAGAAACTTAAAAAGCAATATTTGGGTGTAAGTTTGTTCGTTATTAATTTCAGCACTTAATATGACTTTAATAGCTTTAAAACGACCTTCTTTGTCATGAGTAGCTGAATATATTTCCCAATCCAAATCTACATTTTCAAAAATGTCTTTGTTTAAGAAATTTTCAATATTATTTAATGCAAGATTGAATTTTCCATCTTGAGCTAATGAAATCATTTTATTTATTGCAACTTCACATTCTGCAAAACCTATATAATTCTTATTATCCATTTTATTTTCCTTTATAGTTATTGATTAATTTTAAGAAAAATAAAGCAAAACACAATAGAAAACTAAAAGTCGATATCTTCTTCTTTGGATAAATTGCGATAGCAAAAAAAACAAGCTCGTCTTGTTTCTTAATACATGAGCCCCTTGAGGGGCGGCGCAAGCCAGGGTGAATGCAGGAATAAAAGCAATTTCTTAATGAGATTTGTTAAAGTGTCTTCTGATTACTTCTAATGGTTCTTTGTTATTTATTGAATATTGTTTAAAGTAATTAATGGTTGATACTCTTGATAAAAATCCTGTTGCAAAGAAAAATGGGATTGAGTACAAATGTTGCATTCCTAAAAATTTAAAATAGGAAGTCAGTGTTTCAGTAAAAATTATTGGTTCATGGTGAAGTCTGAATTCACCTAACAAATAAAATAGTGAGAACCACATTAAAGTTCCACTGAAAATATCAAAAGCAGTTATAGCCTTGTTATTTTTAAAGTAGTTTAAAAATCCCTTTGTTTTTTTTCTGTTTGATTCTTTTGACTTGTATTGTTCAACTTGACTCTTCTTTTCAAAAATAGCTTCTTCAACCATTTTTAAGTCTTGTTCTTTTAAACAAGTGAAGTCAAACATGGAGTCCTGCTTTAAAAAATTCTTTTTATTTTCAAGAATGGCAATTTCTTTTTCGTTATCAACAGAGTTTTTAAAATGGTCTATCAGCCATTTGATAGGCTCTTTTTCTGTGTAGTCTGCAAGTAGAAGAAGCTCTTCAATATTTATTAGGAATTCTTGCTTACTGAAGAATTCAACTCGGTAGGTGTTCCCTTCTCTTTTATGTTCTTCATACCTTGAAACTGGTGTGCCATCTCTTCCATACTCTCTTCTAATATCTCTGTAGTGGATTTCAATCTGTATAACAAGTGCAGGTTTCTTACTGTATTGGTCTAATTCAGACTTGATGATGTAATGCACACCTTCAGTAATTTCAGACTGTATTTTTGTATTTGTAGCGATTGTTGAAGCTCTAGAAATTGTCTGTAGTTCTTCATGGCTCATGGTTGTTCCAGGTTGCACCTGGACAGCTTCTACAGTGGCAAAGGTAGGTTTGGGTGTGTAGTAATCATTGAAAGCTGTAGAGGCTATTTGTGGGCTTTTAAAGGTGGTTTTCACTTGGTTTTATCTCCTTCATGTGCAGGAACGATACAACCATGTTTTACTCCTTCTTCCATTGCTTTTTGAATAGTCTCTTTTGAAGTATTCAAAATAGTTACATCGCAAATTCCAACTTTAATTTTTATTGGCTCTAATTCTTTTTTTATATTTATTAGAGAACTATTTAAAGAAGTAAATCCATTAGCCACACTATCAAGTGGATGAAATATCATATTTTCTATTTGTGTCATGTCTTCACGAATTTGGTATTCTGGGTAATTTCCACTAGCAACTTTTAAAGCGATTGGTAAACCATAAAAACAATAAAATAGAAGAATAATTGAAGCAATAATTTTTCCAAAGATTCCATTGCCTTTATCTTCCTTTATGCAAAAGTTTTCAAATGGATTGTTATAAGCTTCCTGTTTTGATATTCCAGTAGATTTTTTTACTTCTTTCCTAGTGAAATCAAACTCTTCACACTGAATTGGTTCCTCGTATTGAATTTCTTCTTTAACTTCAACTATTGAAGTGAATGAACTTGATTTTTGCTGTGGTTGTGTAAATGCTGTTCTCATGGTGACTCCCCTTATATTTTTTTAGATTTTTGTTTAGTTTTTTCTGGCAATTTGTTATAAAGATTCATTGTTAATCTAATTTTTTCAAATGTCTGAACATCTTCATTGTTTAAATTAAATTCATTATCAAAATAAACTTCACTGCCATCAGGTTTGGTAATTGAGAACTTTCTGATATACCAACCTTCATAAGTTTCATCTTCACGGTCCATTTCTTCTTCATCTTCTTCAAAACAAAGAATGTATTTTTTGTTGCCAATTTCTAGCCAATACCAATAATATTCAACAACATCTTCTTCAGCCATTTCAAGTAAGAACTCTCTGAAATCTTTATCTAATTTAATTTTGTACATTTTGCATTTCCTATCTATACAATTAAGTATATTAAAAATAATGCAAAGCACAATAGCAAAACTAGAAAGTCGATATCTTTATGCAAGCAATAAAAAAGGACTCTTATGAGTCCTTTATTTTTAAAATCTTAGTTTTACTCTATCACCTTCAAGAGATTTAAACTTTTCTTTAGCCAACTTTTCTTCTTCAAGATATTTTTCAAATGCTAATTTCTCTTCTTCTATTTTCTTTATCTGCTTATTAGCTTTTCTTAGGTTTCTTCTAAATAAATCGCCTTGTTTTTTATCAAAATAATTTAGTTCTTCCTGTTTTATTTTTTGACTTTCATTGTTTTTCATGATTGATAACTGAACAAAATCACTAAATTCTTCATCAACCTCAAAAACCATTCCTTTTCTAAAATAATAATCTGCATAGTTTTGAAGAACTGCATTTTTGTATTCACCTCTTAAATATGAATAGTTTTTGAATTTTTCATAAAGTTGTTCATCTGCCTTTTCCATAACAGAATCAATCTTGTCACCACCTGGTGCAATCTGTCTGTAGAGTATCAATGAAAGAATTCCATTATCTTCTTCAACAAGGTTTTCAAAACTTCCACCATACTTGTTCATACATGCGGTTGTATTGTTGATTGTTCCATAGTCATATATTTTATTTAATGGAATAAATATTGATACAGTTAAAATTGAAATAAAAACAAACTTTTTGACACTAGAAAATATTCTATTTGATTTTAGGCTTTTCTCCATATTAATTAATTTTCTAATTTCAAAATCTCTTTTTGTATAAATTGCTGGTTCGTTATCGTGACGCCAAAAACGGTTTGTATTATTATTATTTATTTCACAATCAAGATTTTCTAATAATTTCTTTTGTTCTTCAAATTCAATAGATGGGTTTTTCACAAAGTCATTTACATAAATCTTGTTTTCAAAAAATATCTTTTGAGCTAAAAAAGATATTGGCAACAATATTATGAAAATAAAAAAACCAAACCATCCGATACTTTGCATGTCTAACACTATTGAACATAAGTCATGTGTGTTTTTTAACAATCCAAAGCTTCCTGCCATGTATGTTAAAAAATATATGGTGAGTAATGCAAAAAGTGCTTTTGCATTTTCTGCAATTACTTTTACATACCATTTAGATAATTCTTTTATTGTTTCCATATTATTTTCCTATTTATATTTTAAGTATATTAAAAATAATGCAAAACACAATAGCAAAGAAGAATCTCGATATCCTTATTCAGATAATAAAAAAGGACTCATTAGAGTCCTTAGTTTTTTGTTCTTCATAATAATTGCTTTAGTAAAGAAGCCAAAGCTTTTGTTAGTGCAGTGTTTAATTTAATGGTAGTGTCATCAACTTTGAATACAAGTTCACTTTTAATTAGCAATTTAATTAGCTCATTGTTTTCAATAAAGACTTCATTTGTTTTAATTATTCTTTGAAGACCTTCGTTTGATATTTGGTAGTCACCATATCTGTTCTTGAAAAAGTAACTCTGTTTTATTAATCCATTTTTTATAAATCCCTCGTTCACCAATGCTTCTAAAATTTCACTCTCTATCAGTCTTGGTGAAATTTCTCTACAACTAGAATAAGAAACAATATCGTAAATCATTTCTGAGTAAAGTTCATAATCACAATTTAAGCCATAGTTATTACTTTCGTAATCACAAAGGTCATAATTTGTGTCTGACTTAATCACCTCATTTGATTTCATAAATTCACTGACAAGTTCAATAATTCTTTCTTTCAATCCTTCTTCTTTTATAACTCCAAATTCATTGGTTTCAATATATTGTCCGTCACCACCAAAACGAGTATTGTTATCTATTCTGTATCCATTCATAATTTTTTCCTGTTAATTAATTTTATTTATTAGTTGTGAAAGTATTGGGCTGACTCTCACTTGTTTTGATTTCTTGTAATCCATCTAGGTCTTCTACCTTCAAAAATTTGGTTATATGCTTCAGAGTCAGTCAATGACTCAAGTGTTCCAGGTGCATGGAATTCGTCCATATATATGTTAATTTTTCCGTCAGGAAGTATGGCTACGTCTGAAGGGTTTTTGATTGCTCCGCTCTCAATAATTTCAAACAAAAGTTGTTTTGTTTCCTCAGTTAGTGTTTCTACCAATGAAATCTTACTTAAATATTTCTTCTGCTCTTCACTCATATTTTGAATGAAGTCAAGATTATAGTTATTCATTAATTCTTTTTTATCTTTCATATTATTTCTCCTGTTGTGTTTTAAGTATATTAAAAATATTGCAAAACACAATAGCAAGGAAAAATATCGATATCTTCTCTATTAAATAAAAAGGACTCATTAGAGTCCTTTTTATTTAAAATCATGATTGATATAGTTCTTTATATATTTCAAATAATTGAAAAGTAAGACTCATGTTACAAGCTACACAATGCACAAATTTTATTCTTAATTCTTTTGTGCATTCCTCTTCAAATAATTTTACAAAGAAATCTTCTTTAGAGTGTATTTCCTCAAGCCTGAAAAGATTTTTTATTATAGTTTCACACTGATTTTTGAAAATCTTGTCTATTGGTTCAAAAGGTGTTTCTGAAATGAACTGTGCAATTCTTTTTATTTCTGATTTTTTGTATTGCTTGTCATTCATCACCTGTGCAACCACGTAATCACCCACTTCCTCATGGTGTTTTATTGTTCCAAACTTCGCTTTAAATTGGAATTCAGCAGGTTTCTTTTCACCTTTTACATACTGTCTTTCATCCCAAAATGCATTTTTAATTTTCTTCATATTTTCTCCTGTTAATTAATTTTATTTATTAGTTGTGAAAGTATTGGGCTGACTCTCACTTGTTTTGATTTCTTGTAATCCATCAATGCTTCTTTTTCTATAATGGCTACATTCGCCCATTTAATTGAACCTTCCACTGTGATAAATGGATTATTTGTTTCTAGCTCTTCGTCCAGGTAGAAGGCAAGATTTCGCTGTTTGTAGATGAAGCCTGACTTTCTATCTAATGTGAATTTCACTCTGATTGCTTTAGCTTCTTCATTCACAATTACTGATTCTCTATCAGTGAACATGAGAACTTCAGTTTCAGGATTGAATCCTTCCTCTTCAAGCTCATTTCTCATTAGATAGGCAAATTGCGTGTGCAGGATTAAAACGGCTTCACCAAGGAACTTACCTTGTGAGTCAGTCAATTCCTTTTGAATTCTGTCTGCTAGTTTCTTCAACCAATGGTTTCTTGTGGAGTACCAAAACACTTCCACATAATTTATTTTTTTAGCTTCTTCTCTAAATGATTTCTTTTTCATATTTTCCTTATTTGTTTATTACTTTTAAATAATCGTTATCCCATCCTTTTTCTTTATATTTGTCAATTTGTGTATTGTAGAAAGCCTTATTAATTCCATAGTCGTAAATTACTTTCAAATCATCTTCATGAAAATAATTTGGTTTTCCTTCATATACTTTCAAACATGCTCTTTGCTGATTGAAGAATAAAACCATTTGACCTTCATTATCAAAGTGAACTGACAAGTAAGAAAATAATGAATGCTCATGGTTGAACTTCTTTATTCTTTCCTTAATGGTTGTCTGAAAAATTTCTTCTTCATTAGGCTCATATTTCAATTTTCTGTTGCTTCCAATGGAAACCAATTCCTTAATTAAATTTTCTGTATTTACTTTCATAATTCATTCCTTTTTTTCTTTTAGTTATTTATTAATATTACGAAAAATAAAGCAAAACACAATAGCAAGATAAACTTATTAGAAATATAAAATAAAGGTATAAGAATTTAAAAAATTAATATCATTTATTGTAAATTTTGATTTTTTAGTGTGATTTGCTGAAAAATCGACCTTCAGAAAGTACCCTAGAAGCTCATAAAACGACATGAGGTAAGGGCAAGGTGCTTGAAGATGGTTGCTCTTGCTGTAGAGCGTTTAAAGTACCTTCCTGAAGGTGTGCTAACTTTTTAAGCAATTTCAGGTGGTTTTTAGAAGTCGTTTAAGGTGTCCCAGGTCTGCACCTGGTCAGTTGCTACGGTGGGTACAGGCTGACTCTGCAAGGCTGTATAGCTCCTTACAGGTGTGTGCATTCAGGTGCTTGGTGGTGAGGTCTACGAACTTGATAGCTAGGTTGTGCTTCATGTCAGGACTTTGGAAGTATTTGACTTTTGCAACATTGTTATAGTTGTGAAGTAAGATTAATACATGTTCTATGTTATACATTTCATTTCCTTTATTACTAATATAATTTTAGTAAATTCAATGAGGAAAACAATAATTAAAATAAATCTCGATATCTATTGCTAAATAATTTTTTGTTGCTAAACTGATTTTTGCTAGTTGTTCATTTCCTGATAATTAGTTTATTCTTTTAGTTGAGAGTCAAAGAAACCACTTCTGTAAAAAGTTGTGGTTTCTTTTTTTGTATTTTTGTTGACTCACTAAACAGTTTATTGAAAATTTTTGTTGATGGAATACTTTTAGTACGCAACAATCACTTTATTAAGTAATCAAAAAAGGTGATTGAAATGATTGAATTCCAAAGCCGTGTTGGTCGTCCATCTTCAGGAGTAGATAGAAAAGTTCAACTTGCTCTTGCTCAGAAGAAGAAAAGAGAAAACGATAAGAAGGAAGGTTTAAAGCCTGTTAATGTTTCAGTTTCACATGAGTCAAAACTTTACTTTATGGCTTTGTGTAACATTCACAATATGACTCAAAGAGAACTTTTAGAAGCTTTGGTTGATATTGCAATGAAGAATGGTTCACTACTAAAATAAAAAGCCCCTTTTGGGGCTTTTTATCTATCAGGATACATTTTATTTTTTTTCTGCTCTACCACTGAGCTACAACATATTTCTATGTTGGCAGGATTTGAACTTGCGACCAAAAAGGATTTGCTGTAATTATCCTATTTATTAACTATACGAAATTAAACAATAAACACAATAGAAATTCATTTTTATTTTTATTAATCTTACTTCTTGAATTCACTTGTTGCCACATTCATTACTATTAGATATGAAATATAACTAATTGTTGCAAGAACTTTATTTGCATAAAATGCATCTATCTTTGATAAATCTAAAAGTTCTTTAATATCAATATCATAAACAAATCTTTTTCCTTCAAATTCTGTTAAATCTTTATATAAGAAACTAACAACTATTTTTAATGGATTTATTTTGTCTTCTATGAATTCTGCAATTGTTGAAGAAGTTATTTTTCTTCTTTCACAATCAGAGATATAGAAGTGTGAAACCATTTTAATATCTTTCCCATAAACTTTGAAAGTTTGTTTAATTTTCGCATCAGTCATGGCATGTTCTCTTTCTGTCATGTCATGTTGCCAATAATCACTTACAACCTTCAATTCATTTTTTATTACAGGATATTGTTCTGAAAATCTCTTAACAAGTCCTTGAATAACTTCTTTTTTATTATTCGCTGTAACCTTTTCTTTTTTACTTAACCATGCAAACATTATTCATTCCCCTTTCTTTCTTCGTTTGCAATAATTTGTGTTGCTTCATATATTCTCATAGGTTTTTTTGAAATCAAAGAATTTACTTTGTCTTGTAATCTTTTTGAAGCATATAGAAGAGTAAGTGGTTCTTGAAATCCATTTGCCTGATACATGGCAGCATTTACAACATCTGCATTGTCTCTCATAGATTTAGAACAGTATTTCAAATTTTCATAATCTCTTCTACACGCAATTTCACAAACAAAATCTACATCTCTGAAATACTTAAATCTTGATTTCTTAAAATGCTCTCCACCAACAAAACTTTTACTTTCTAAATCGTTTATTGCACTATCTGAATCTTCATACCAAAAATTATTAGCCATTTTTATTCTCCTGTTGTTCTTATATTATTAAGAATACGAAAAATAATGCAAAACACAATAGCAAGTAATGAATTCGATATCATTGGTTAGAAATAAAAAAGGACCCAAACGAGTCCTTTAATTTAATAAGATTCTTTCTTTATACATCTGCTTCTTTCGTCATTAGTCATTTTTCTTAATTCAGCTAATCTATATTTTTTTTGGTTTAAGTAGGTTAAATCTAACTTATATCCACTGCCTCCATTCCTGGCTAACCTGGTCAATCGGGCTGCTTCTTCCTGTGCTGAAGTCATCTTGTTTTGAAGAGTATCAACACTCCAATGATTCACTTTAAGAAGGTGTTTGGTGATACGGGCTGCATCTGCTCTATCCTTGCTGTGTATGGTGTGTCCATAGTGAATTCCACCGTGGCACTCATGGCATAAGGCAACCATGCCAACAAGTTTTTGAGTAAATGTGTTGGTGTCAAAATTCCATAGCTCATGGCATTCCATGCGGGCTTTCTTACTGCAAATTTCACAGTGTCCTTTAGCTTCTCTGTAGTGAGTTTTGGCTATAGCTTCCCATTGTGGAACTTCTACTGCTGCTCTTACATTAAGAAAATATTGAGTAGCAGGGATGAATTCTAGTTTTATTCTTTCTTTTCCAAATGAAGAGAAAAAGCTTTTTATCTTAAATGATATTAAAATAATTACACTGACTACTACTACGAAAATATATAAGTTAAACATAAGTATCCTTTTTAGTTGTTATTGGATACTTATACGAAATATAAAACTTAAATCAATATTTCATAGATAGAAGAACTGGAAATTAATATGATTTTTTTATTCATCTTGTTGCATACATAAAAATGTACGCTAAGATTGAATAATCTCAAATAAAGGAATTCATGATGAAATTTATTACTTGTATTGCTGTTTCTATTTCTATTTTTCTTTCTGCATGTGCAACTGTTAAACCTGAAGATAAGAATGTGTTCTATGGAAAAGTGATTTCTGTTCGTCCTTTCATTGGTCAAGAATCACAACCTAATTTGACAGGTGCTTTAGTTGGTGCAACTGCTGGTGGTGTTGTTGGTCATCAGTTTGGTGGTGGCAATGGAAAAACTGCCTTAACTGTTTTGGGTGTTCTTGGTGGTGCAGTAGCAGGAAGTCAAATTAATCAAACTTTGGTAAATATTCCAATGACTGAACTGCAAATTCAAATGCAAAATGGTTCTTCTTTTAATGTGAATGTGAAAGACTCAGGTTTCAGAATTGGACAAACAGTAGAAATTATTCAAGAAGGAAAAACTGCACAAATAAAAGGAATGTGATTTTTAGGGGATGATGTAATCCCCTTGTCTTTCATATCCTTCAAATGCCAAACAGAAAAAAAGCCACTGAATAGTGGCTTTTGGTTTTATTGACTTAGTTTTGAAATTTCGTATTATTAAAATAACTAAAAGGAGAATTTATGGAAAAAAAGATTAATAGTGCTGTTAAAGGTTTAGGTAATGCTTCAGCAATTGGCATGGTTGCACTAGCAGGAATGAAAAAAGAAAAACGAGTAGCAGTAGTAAAGTTTATTTGTTACTTATTTATTGGTTTTCTATGCTTGATTTCAACTATGGTAGCTTTTGGAATTTTGTCTGAATTAAATAAGGTTTCTGATAATGAAAAGAACATGGCTGTTGGAAGTGTTTTTTTATTTGCACTTCCACAATTTCTATACACCATTTATACAATCAAATGGTTAATCAAAAAATTCTTCTTCAGTAAAAAATAACTTGAAAATAAAAAAGCCACTTTTTCAGTGGCTTTAATTTTTATTGAAGTTCAGGTGGTATGACTCCTGCGGGACATTTCCAAACTTGCTGATTAACTTTTACACATCCATTGTTAGGAAGTGCTTTTGCTTGCTGTTGTGGTTTCACTTCAAGTTTTTGTTCTTCAAAAGTAGGAATGATTGGTTTTTCATTCACCATTGGTTGATACTCTACTTTTTTTCCTTCAGCTTCCATTTGTGTAATTAATTTTTCTAACTCATCTTGTTCGTCAAGTTGTTGACTTACTGATTTGGTTGTATCAATTTTTAAATTACTATAAGAAGCAACTTTTTGAAGTGTTTGACTTGCACTTGCTGAAATTGGTTTGTTACTCAACATTGAAGAAAATGCTTCAGGATTCAACCATAAAGAACCAAGTAAAGCTGTAGCTCTCTTATCCTGTTTAACCTGCCATTCTTCACCGATTTTTATACGATATTTGTAAACAAAAGTTTGTGCAACTTTCTGTGAATTCTCTTCTGTTGGATTGACTGCATAAGCTTTAACTGCTTTTTGCATGGTGGTGTATTGTTTAGCTCCACCTCCACCAAGTCTATAAAAATGGTCTACAAGCACTGCATGTTGGTTTGGTTTTAACTTGTCCCATGTAGAAGCTCCTAACCATGCAATAGCTGCTGCTTCACTTGGTTTCTTCATCTCATCTACGATTACTAAACCTTGCTGTGGATTGATATTTATACCTGGTTGTGGTGTTGCTTCAAGATTAGGTTTTCCACCTTTAGCAATACTGATTTGAGCTATTTTTTCAACAGTGGATTTGTCCAATCCTGCTTTGGTTGCATAAGCTCTATTGGCACTTTGGCCGTTCATAGTAATGTTCCAGCCGTAAGCTAAAGCCCAACCCATGTTGTCACGGTATGGACGGTTTACGAACCCTTCTGAGGTCATCACAAGAGAGTGAAAGTAGTTGCCATTATTGAACTCGGTGAGTGCTGAAGCTGTTGAAGTGCCTCTATCTCTTCTGCCCTTCTGTGGTGTTTGTTCGGGTGCTACTACAGGCGGTTGAACCTGACTTGGTGCAGGTGTTTCAACTGGTGGTGTTGGTGTAGGTGCTGAAGCAGGAATTACGGTAGGTGGTGCAGGTTCTGGCTTGGATAAATCTATTGAATATTTAGGTTTATTCTGTTCAGTCTTTTTATCTTCATTACATGCCGTTAAAACAAAACAAGCAGATATTGCTAATACTATTATTTTTATCTTCATATTATTTTCCTTTTAGTTGTTTTATTAGTATAAGAAAAATAATGCAAAACACAATAACAAAAGCCACTAAAAAGTGGCTTTATGTTTTATATCTTAAGTTTTTTAATTTTAACTGCATCATTCTTTTGAACAAGCTTTTTAGATAAATTAATAAAATTTTTTGCTTTATCAAATGCTTTAACATTGTCCAAACCACAAACCAAAACATCATTAGTGAATTTAAACTCTATAATTCCTTTTTTGAATAAATAGTCTTTAATGACATATTCAGGCATTAATGATTTCAACTTTGAGATACTTCCTTTTGTTAAATGTGTGTTGTGATTTTTTGCACTATCAATGAATTCCTTAACTATTTTTTCACGATAAATTTCAAATACTTCATCTCTGTAATCTTCATAACAAACATTGTTTTTATTTATTTCAATCATGAAGTCTTCAGCAACAAAATTTGCTCCTTCATTCCAATCCCAAGAGTGTGTATTTCTTGGTTGCAAATATGCCTTCCCTTTTCTTTTGTAGATAACATAGCTTGGATGTACAAATACTTCTCTTGGATTAAATTTTAATGGAGTATTTTTTTCTATCAATTCACAACCTGATTCAAGCATAAAATCTTTTACATGCTCTTTATTTTTCAATGGAACATAGATACTGGCAGAAGTTTCTGATTTAGCTTTGTCATTAGCCCATGCTTTTAGATAGTCCTCTAAAGTAATATCATTCACTTCATCAATACATCTATAGTATGTTTCAGGACTTCTTATAAAAGACATTGCTATGCTTTGTTTTAGATTTGAATTTCTTTTTAGTGCTTCATTAATAATCTCAACAGATACCTTTTCAGGGCATTCCCATAAAACATGATGTGCATTTTCTATTTTTGCTTCTTTTGATAATCTTTCATAAAGAAATACATCATCGCTAGAATATCTGCTAGAAAGTCTTCCACCAAAACCAAAGTCAATATCTTCATCGTCAGATTTTGAACCATTGGCATGACTCATATAACTTGGCACATTTTTTAGATTTTTTATGTCTTTATGAATCATTTCCTCATTAGACAAATTCATGTAGTAATCTGGGTTGACTTGTTTTTCGTATGATAGTGACTGATAAATGTTATCAATACTTATAGAAGTTCCATGTGATTTAATATCATATAAATCTTCTCTTTCAAAATACATTATTGCTTCAGGCTTTTCTTTTGCAATATCTAATATATCTTCAACACCAAAAGAAATCCATTTGTTCATAGGGATTAAGGAAAGTGGAATTATTGAGTTTGTTTTAAATAATTCAACCCAATGACTTGTACTGAGTGTTTCAAGATTCACACATGCAAGAACAGAGTAATCAACGGCAACTTTTGGCAACACTCCATATTTAAACCAATCCAAGTTTTCATTGTGTTCTCTTAAATAATCTTCAATATCTTCTTCTTCACTTGGAAGATTGAAAGATAAATCCAATCCATTTTTATAAATTGTTTTTGTTCTGTAGTTCCATTCAATTGTGTCAGAAAAGATTTTACAAATTAAAAAGTCATGGTCAATATCCCATTTTCCATATTGGTCAAATAAATCAATTAGTCTGTGATTTATAGAAGGTTGTTTTCCAAAGACTGATTGAAATTTTTCTTCATACTTTGTGTAAAATTCTTCATTCTTTATTTTATAGTTACTGTACTCATTCACGAAATATTCAAATTCTTGAATTGACTCTTCATTTTTAAGTGCTTTAAAATATTTTCTTATATTATTTATAGACTCAGTTGTTGACCTATCAAGAACATTTGCTCTTTTTGTGTTTTTTAATTTTCCAATAACATATTTTGAAACTTCATTGTTTCTTAACTCTTTTTTTGCACATCTTGAATTATCTTCAACAATAACTGCTTGGATAATAAAAGGTTGAGAAATGCAAATGCCATCTACTACAACTTTATTTATCTTGTCATAGAATTTTATTTTTATAGTTCCTAACTTCAAATGTCGCATCATTTGTTTTTCAATATCTAAAAAACTTTTATTCACAGAAGACCATTCTGAAAACTTCATATCCATGTAGTTTTTCTTTTCTTGATATTCCTTTCTTTTTTCTAACCATGTGCTCATAAATTATCCTTTTAGTTATTTTTATTTTTCTTGCAGTGTGGGCAGACTGCATAGCTGTACTTCATTTTTCTGATAGAGCATGTGAATTCATGTCCTTCAGAACACTTCCAGGTGATTGATTGTGAAGTGTTGGTTATGAACTGCTCTACAGAAGGAGAAAAGCCTTTGGTGCTTCCTGCTTGACTTGCTTCAGCCCATAATTCATTACTTTTCTGTTGCTTCAAATAATCAGTGAATACAAGAAATTTAGCTCTTGCTCGTTGTTCTGAGAAACCAACAATCTTTCCAATACTTGACCAAGAAACTTTCATTTCTTGCTTATGGATTCGGTTCAATATATTGGTTAATTCATCAAATAATTCAGGTGTTGTTTTGTTTTTAGTTGTCATTATTTCCTCTTTATATTTTGTTTTCAATTTTAATAAAGTGAGAATCATCAATGGCAGACACAAAACCATGAACAACAAAATTTTCTAATTTCATTGATTGAACCATTTCTTTGATTGCTCTTAATGTTTTTGAATCAAGAACATTAACAAAGAAAAATCCAACATTTTCACAGACAGTTATTAATAGGTTTTGATTTTTCATTTTTACTCCACTTTAGTTATGTTTTAATAATACGAAAAATAATGCAAAACACAATAGAGGAAATAAATCTTTTATATTAATTGGATATCTGCTTTTTAATCTATTGCTTTATTGTTTCTTTTTTCATATATTATTTAGACAACTACTACAACTAAAGGAGATATATATGAAGAAGTTGATTTTATTAGGATTGGTTTTAGGTTCAATTGGTGTTGCTCAAGCTGATACTAATCCTTGGGCAGTTATTCCAATTAACAAGAGTGACTATCAAGGAATTGAACAAGTAAAAGAAAAAGTACCTGCAAATAATTTTGATGTATCTGTTGGTGTGAGTTCTTCAGAAACTTCTAAAGGTGATTCAGGAACAGGTTATAAGTTAGGTGCTTCATACACTACCTATCAAAATGAACATGTGTTCTTGCAACCTTCTGTGCAATACATCACTTCAGGTAATTCTTATGGTGATAAATACTTGCTTGGAAACTTGGATATTGGCTACAAATACGACATTCAAAATAGTTTTGTGAAATCTATCAGCCCAAAAATTGGTGTTGGTGTTTACAAAGCTATTTATGATGGTGGTAGCAACTATGGGATTGCATACAATGCAGGTGTTGAAGTTGGAATTACTGAAAGAACTTCCATTGATGTTTCTTATAATTACTTGAAAGGACAGAATTCAGGAAGTCATATTGATTTAACAACCGTCAGTTTGAAATATAAGTTCTAAACTTAATTACCAATAAAAAAGGACTCTTGCGAGTCCTTTTTTATTTATCACTTCTTAATAGTCTATTTATTTCACAATTGAGAGTTTCATGCTTTCTGAAAACATAATCAGGCATAAATGCTTTCTTCTTGTGTGCTTGGAGTGTTAAACAGACTGTATTCATAAAATCAAAGCTGTCCAGGTGCTGAACTTGACTCAATATTTTTTGGTACTCATCTAAAGCCCAAGGGTTATTCAAATACATATCTGCAACATAATTTATGTACTCCTTTTCAGTAGTGAAGTCTTCAAGGTGTTTGATTTCAAAATTCTGAAATAAACCAGAAATTTTATTTATTATTTTCATTTTTATCCTTTTCTCTTTTCAATGATTGCACTGAAGAATTGACTGAATTCCTTATGTTTTTTTTCTTCTTCTTCAAAAACTTCTTTATCTCTTGCAAAATAGAAACCATTGATTCCATGAACAATACTTTTATTTTCTAAAATTTCCAATTCAGTTAAATTATTATTTCTCTCTTTCAAGAATTCAAAAAGCATTACTACATATTCTTTGAATAATTTATGATTATTCAAATATATTTCAACTAGATAAGTTGAGAATATTCTAGGATGGTCAAAATCTGAAGAAATCAGAAATTTGACTTCATCATTCAATCCTGTTCTTGGATTGGTCATACTTACTTTGTCACCTCGTTTTATCATTTCAGTTCCTTTTTCTGTTCCCTATTTACTTATACGATATTTTTATTGTTTTTCAATAGACATTATTTAGTTTAAAAAAATAGAGTTCAATAAAAAAAGCCACTTTGCAGTGGCTTATCTTATTTTTCTTTTGCATGTTTTTCGTATGCTTTCTTTAACATGATTGCATATTCATTGATTGAAATTGTTTTCCTAGATAAAGACCTGTCAAGAATTTCAATTTCTTCTTCAAGTTTCATATCTATAGTTTTTCTTTCTATGTCTGAATCATCGGTTGCTTGTGACATATCAAAGAATAAGTTGCAATAAAGTTTTCTACCTGAAAGCTCTCTCTTTTGAAGAGTCTGTAAATTTGGAAATCTTTGTTTTACAATTTTCCAAAACTGAACTTCACCAAAAGCATTCCAACTTTTTTCCTCACAATACAGTTTATATTTATTGTAAAAGTCGTCTTTTCTAATATTGCATTCCTCAGAAATTTCAACATACATATCATCAATATAAACTAAAGGGTTTTTACTGTTTTTCTTTTCAGCTTCCTTATTTTGTTTAACACTTTCAGGAATTGAGAAGTCACCACTTTTCAATAAATCAACCAAACCTGCTAAAGCCCAATCAACAAAAACATTCATTTCTTCTGCAATAATTCTCTTTGAAAGATTTTTGATAATTTTGTCAGGAGTAATGACATTATCAAATCTCATCATAATAAGTCTTCTCCATACACCATTGGACTCATCTTCAATTTTTGGAAAACTATTGCAGCAGATTATCCATTTTGCTATTGGTTCATAAGTGAACATGTCTTTATTTTTGACATTGATAACAACCTTATCACCTGAAATTAATTTTTTAAGTTCTTGCTCATTAATACTTCTTTTTGGTGTTTCAGGAACTACAACAAGGCTTGCATCAACAAGTTCTGCTTTACCAAATCCTCTCAAATCGTCCAAATCAACAGAAGCTACCTTTTGGTGCATTCCTGAAGTGATATTGGCATATTCACTTTTACCGTTTAATCCTGGTCCTTCAATCACTGCTGCACTTTGATAACGAGTATCAGGAATAAGAGTTGAACCTGTATATTGTGCTAATAGCTTTTGGTCTTCTGCTTTAGGAACAGAATTATTAAGAAAATGTGCAGTTAACGATTTTTTAGGAACTGCTTTAGGGATATAGATTTCAAATTCATTTCCAAAATCATCAACCATGCAACCATTTTGAAAAATCAATTCATTGCCATAGTCATCTGCTGTATTGGTTGGATGGTTGCTTCCCAATGTTCCATTAATTTGATAAGTAACACCCAAGTTTTTATTTGGTTGTATTTTAAAAATAGTACCGTTCTCACTAACTTCTAACCATGTATCCTTCATAGGAATAATGATTGAAGTAGGTCTTACAGGAAGAATTCTGTCTTCACTATGTAATGTCTGTAATGCTGTCAAATGGCATGTACGGGCAAGATATGCAGTTGCTTCAGACTTGTTGTAATCTCTCAACCATTTCATAGCCAATGATTCACCATTAATCTTATTGATTTGATTCCAATAGCCTGTTTTCCAGACATAAAGATTAATGTTTTCACCAAAAGCACAAACAGAATAGTCTTCGTTTGCTAGTGCTGAATCTGCATAAATTGGTTCAAGCTTTTCTTTTTCATGTTTTACATTAGACTTGAATGCAGATTTCCAATTTGTCTTTTTAGAATTAGCTTTCTTGTCTGATTTTTCAGTCAATGAGTCACCGAAAATATCCATTTCAGCATCATATTTTTCTTGTTTTAAAACAGCACTTTCAAATCCAAAAATATCAGTTTTGTTGCTTTTCTTTTCCTTTGTTTTTTCTACACCAAAAAAATTCATATTCATTCCTTTATAGTTGTTTTCTTTTTTGGCTCTCCTTTCATTATTGAAGTAGCCTAACTTACATTAATTAAATAATTTTTCTTCTTGAAGTCTTTTAACTTCTTCTTTTAAAAACTTCGTTACTTTCTTTGACCATTTAATATCATGTTGTTTTCCTAACTCATTAAGCAACTTCTGAAAGTCATCATCAATTCTGCAATGAAAACTTTTTGTTTTAGGTTTTTCTACTTTATACATTTTATTTTCCTTATTAATTTGTAGCCACAATTTAATTAAAGCAAAATAAAATACATTGTCAATACTATCTATCAAAACTAATTTTAGAAATCATTTCAATAAATTTATTTGTTGAATAAGGAAATCTATTGCCTGTTTCTTCTTCAATTGCAACAATAGAAACGAGTTTATCTTTTGAAACAATCCGTTTAATTTCTTTTGTTTTTTCACCAAAAAATCTTACCTGTTCAATCACATTAATAAATGAAGTGGTCAAAAGAGGTTTAGCACGATATTTTGAAATAATTAGTTCAAGTTCTCTTTTCTGACGCATTTCACCTGCACAATGTCTATATTTTGGTTCTTTAAAAAGCTCATTCAAACAAATAATTTCATTAATAAAACGAATTTGTTTATTCAGTGACTTGAGTTCATTATTCATACGGTTTCCACCTCTTTAATTGGTTGAGTGTTTTTAATTTTTGCAGTGACTTCACTAAAGACTTCAAGCATTTTTAAAGCCATATCCATTTCTTCATTTCCAATAATATTCATATACATTTCCATTGGAGAATTCGGAATCCACCAAAAACCAACTTTCTGATTAGTCAAAATTTCTTGGTATTCAGAAATAGTGTTGGCATGATGAACCTTAAAAGAAGCTAAAGGTATTTGGTGAAGAATTGAATGCATGACAATTTGAACGGTCGTCATTCGCACCATATTAATATCCAAATCAACAGCTTCTACATGCACCTTTGCTAATGCTTCTTTGCCGTGTGTTTCATAGATACACCTGAGAGTTCCAAGCAATAATGAACCTGCACCACAACCGCATGGGTCTGAAATACTTCGTTCCTGGCTGAAGTCTGCTCCTACCAGGTTGATAGCTGCCAAGGTATAGGCAACATCAGGTGGTGTTAGAAACTGTCCTAATACTTGCCCTAAATGTTCGTCATACAGCATTCCAACAGTGTCAGAAAACGGCTCAGAACACTTTATTAGAGTAATGAAATCCTGACATAGCTCCTTCATGATTTCGTGTGCTTTAGGCTCTTCCTTGTAGTGTTTAAGCCGTGGTACGAAACTACTGCTGTATTGGTACAGGGTTCTAGGAAAAACACCTGTAATGAACTGTTTATTCATTAGAGGTAAGCAAACATGACCGATGACATCTTCAATCGCTTGTTTAGGACTCAAATTCATACGATTAGTGGAATTGCAAATTAATTTAATTTTCTTGCTGAATTCCTTTCTTCTTTCTGATAATTTCATTTACTAGCTCCAAATAATTGTTGATACATTTCGTTGTGTGACAATTTTTCATAACTGAATTCATTTGAAAAATTACTTTTAAAGGACTTATCAAGTTGCTGTTGTGTTAGCTGAACCTCCTGTGCCTTTTCAAATGAATCTGCCTTTATTGCCACATGTCCATAAGTGATTGTTTTTTTCAAAACAGGAAATATGAAAGTATTCATGTTGGATAATGAACTGAGGTCCATCCCCTTTGTCCGTCCTTAAATACCTTCACTTTCACAAGCTCAATGGTTTGAATATTGTTCAACTCAATGTGATACTGAATAATATAGTGAGCAAAATTCGCTACAAACTGAATGTCTTCTGGTTTTCCATCCACAGTGCCAAACCTTCTTTTTGTATTTGCTTCAACATTAGGTAGACTTCCAAGGACCTCATAAATTCTTTCATCTGTATCGCAAATCTCAAAAGACTTTAATTCACGGATTTGATTAAGAAAATCATTCACAATAATGCAGGCCGCTTGACCAATGTTCATTTTTTTGTTTTTCATAATAATTTTCCTTTATTTGGTTTTTGTAAATTTGTAATGTGAATAAAGCCTGTATTGTTCGCATCGGTTATTCATAAAGTTCTCAAGCTTTTTCATATCTTTATCAACAAAGAACATTTCAATTGCTCGTTCTCCATCAATGAATTCTTCGTAAGCAATTCTGTAATGGTCATCTGCAACATCAAGCCTTCCATTCTGTGGCTTTAGTTTTGCTTTCTTGTATTCACTCAAGAAGATTTCTTGAGTATTAAGAAGGCAATGAATAGCAAGTTCATCAAGTGTTTTGAACTTCTTCTTTGTTGTTTTCACACTATTAAACTTTCCAAGAAAGTATTGTGATTCTGTTTTTTCAGCTAAGTACATATTCATTCCTTTCTTTCAGTTCTTTTTCATCGAGTGCCATTTGAACAATCAATCTCACACCAAACATGACACTTTCAATTTCTTCATTTTCAAGAAATGGATAATCACGAATTACGATGAAGTTTAAAATTGCATCATCACAATCAAATTCATACCTGTTGAACTTAACCATTTCGTCAACAAATTTTTTGGCAATTTGAAAGCTGAAGTTCATCCTTTCCAAAACTGTTCTTGTAGTCATAAAATCTCCTTAATTATTTTAATAAACTAAATTAATAACACTATCAAAATCAAACTTCCCGTTTTCTTTGATATATTCTTTTGCCTTCAAAGAGAATTCTTTATATTTACTCGTGAAGTGTCCTGACATAAAATAAGTTGCGTAATCAACTTGTTTTTGTCCTTTAAACTTATAAATTAAATCCTTATAAGAATCGCAGTCATTATTTAAAAAATCTAAAATCACTTCTTTTTCAATATTTGCAAACTTAGCCATTGCCAACACAACTGCAAAAAAATAAGTATTCTTGTTAAATACTCCTTTCTTATATTTTTCATCTATAAGTACAAAGTCATGGTAGGTTGCATAAATTACTGAAACCATTCCTGATGCAGTAACTAGCTTTTGAAAGTATTTATCTTTCATAACTGCTTCAGAATCCAAGCCAAGTTCTTTTGCATATTTAGATGCAATGTATTCATAAGCAGGTTGCATGACTGATTTCAATACATCAGAAATATCTGAAACCATTTGCTCAGGAACTTCCACAATCGTAGTTTTCAATTTATTTTTCTTCATTTTTTATTACCTTTCGTTTTGTTGTTCAGTATGTGTATCTTAAATTTTTCACTCTTTTTTCTCTGTACAGGTCGGAAGCCAAAACCTGTATTGACAAGCTATTTTTAGTGTGCTAGGCACTCACTTCTTCAATTGAGTGCAAGCTGTAGCCGTGGCTCATGATTGAGTCCATGCAAAATCCTTCACCTTCCATTTCTTCAAATGCTTGGTTAATAGCTTCAGTTTCTGTGTCTGTTTCAACCTCAAAAGAAACATTGTTTCCAATTGAATTTTTGAAATAAACTTCAAATGTTTTCATAATCTATTCCTTTCAAAATGGCACTTCATCGTTTTCAAACATTTCAGTGATTGATTGTTTTGTGATTTTTTGAAGTTTTAATTTCTCATTCCAATTAGAAACAACCAAATAAGCAAACCTTTGATTGAACTTTAAATTCTCTTGAACACATTTATTAATTCCATCTAATGTGCAATCAATCTCAAATCGCACATGCTTTTCTTTTTCAGAAGAATAAATAACTTTTATTTTTTTATTCTTCAATGAAATTTCAAATTTGTGTTCAGGAAAAATTAAAGCAAATGCAATGTAAAAGGCATTAACCAAACTTTTTGCTTTTAGTTGGATAAGTCCATTTCCATGAACCTTGAAACCAACTTCATAATATTTTTTATTCATATTTTTTCCTTCTTAAGCATTTGAAGAAAATGAAGTGAAATTACAGTCATAAAGTTCTTCTTGTTTATGCCAATCAACAGGAAAGATTTTCTTTCCCTCTACAATTGCTTGTCCAAAATAGACTTCGCCATTTGCTTTAACATTGATATTCAAAATATCTAATGCTTCAGGATGCTTTCCAATACTTCCATATTGCTTAACAACCTCGTTGATGTCATAACCATTTAGTGAGAAAGCTTCACTAACAGAAATCATGTATTCAGGTTGTTGAACTGTTTCAATAACATGAACAAAGTGGAAATACATTTCCTTGCTATTTCCATTTTGTGAATAGGTACTTACTTTTGTAATGTCTGCACCTTGTTTTTCTTTATGAACAAAAAAGGTTTTAGGCACTACAACACCTTTTTTCTTATGTTCTTTTTTTGCTTTGTTAAGAACCTCTTGAATGAAGAAAATCAACTTTTTATCATTAGTTAATTCACTAATTGATTTTTGGTTATTTTTTAACTTATTAATTTCTTGCTGTTTTTTCATACTTAATTCCTTTCTTTGTTTGTTTGATTAAGTATGTGTATGATAGAAAAATGACTAAAATTTCTCTGTACAGGTCTGAACCTCAAACCTGCATTGACAAACAACATGGGCTTGTGGTATGCAAGATGAACTAAAGCAACTGAGAATCACAACCTGGCTGAATGCCTGTTTTCAGGTAGCAGGTAGCACCTCCCTTGGTGTTCTCTATGAGAAGACAGGGGTTAGCTCTGGTGAGTGGAGTAGATATAAGAGTGGCTATAAGGATGGTGCCAAACAGGAAGGTGTAGAGCTTGAAAAACGGGTCTACAGTCCTTCAGAATCCACTGTTAAAAGGGTCGGTATTGACCTGCCAAACACTGCACAAGTGTTTGTTCATGGGATTGGTGGATTGCCCTTGTGGGCTGTTCTAGACGGTGATTTAAAGGCTTGTGAAGAAGTTTTGAACAACTGCCTTTTAAAGTATATGAACAAGCAAATACCTTGGATGCTTCTATCTAAAAAGGTATTTCCTGATATGACACTTAAAGAAAAGTGTCAGGCACTTCTAGAAGGTAGTATTCCCTCTTCATGGTTTGAAAAACCTTCTGAAGATATGCCTAATGACTTACCTGAATATTGGTGGGCAGATGAAGACAATCCACCAAAGAAAATTGATTTAAGATTTACTAATACAGCAAAGTTATATTTCACTCTTTCAGAACTTCTTGAAAAAGATAAAAATATAATTTCAAAAGCTTATGGCAAATCCAATAAAAATAAATCTGTTCAACTTGGAAAAACCATCATTAATCATGTTGGTGAATTTAAGATTGCTCGCCCTCAAAATTTAATAGGATTTCTTGCTGCTGCTGTTTTGTGTGTAGTCAATTCAAAAACCAAAGGTGATGGTGAATTAGCAGACATTGCTTTCTATTTCTTTTCAGGACTTGAAGAAGCAATTAAAAAAGAATTTGGTGAAGATATTTTTAATTACATTGAAGAATATTGGAATTTATAATTATAGAAACTTGATTAAATTATAAATTTTCGTATGATAGTTTCACAACTAAAAGGAACTATCATGAAAAAAACTATTACTTTATCTATATTATTACTATCTTTAACCGGCTGTGCTTCAGTTCAGACTACAACTGACAAACTTTCAACTAGCTTTGGTAAAGCTATTCAGAATGTTGTTAATCCAAATCAACCTGCTACAAGTTCTGTAGCTCCTGCTGTCCAGGCTGAACCTATCAATGTCATGTATGGAAAAATATTGGCATTGAAGAAAAAACCTGATGGTGTGAGTTTGGTTGTTCAGTTAGCTAATGGTGCAACTTTCTCTTTACCTGCTAGTGCAGACAAAGGATTTAAAGTGAACCAAAATGTCAAGATTAATCAGCAAGGAAAAAATGTTTCTATTGAAGCTATTTAATAAAAGCACAAACAAGAAAGCCACTCATTGAGTGGCTTTCTTTATATCTTACTTGGTTTTGATTTTCCTTTTTCTGGAAGTTTTGCCTGAAGTTCTTTGTGCAATTTCTGCTTAACAAGAATTTTCTTAATTTCATCATGAATCCAATCATTATTAAGTAAGTCTGTATAGTCAAAATACTGAGTAAGGATTTTTGAAGCTTGCCCATCTCTTTCATGGTCAAAAAAATCATAGGCTTTTTCAGTGTAGTAAAAAGAATTTTCTTTTAAACTTCTTTCTTCCACATATTTTATTATTTCAGATATGACTTCATGGTTATTGAACTTGTCAGCATAATACAAACATCTTCCAATAAAACACCAATCTTTACCATAATCTAGTTTTCTGATTAATAGAAAAATATGATTAAACATTTTAATATTGCCATGTGCTCCAACTTCTGAAGAAATATTTGACAACTCACTTGCATAAAGATTTTTTTCGTTTTCTTTAAGAAATTCTTCAGTATTTTTTTCTTTTGCAAATTTGCACATCCTATGCATTTTTGTTGTGCTTCTTTCTTTAGCCATCATTCCTCCTATTCCAAAATTCTAAGAACTCTTTTTTGAATTCATAATATTTTAGTTTTGAACAACTCCAATAATAGGTGCAGTTTTTTTTGTGCATTTCTTCAAAAGCTCTACAATTTTTATTGTAAAACTTATCTATCTCGTCAAGCATTTCAACCTGATAAGCAAATAGGAAAGGTTTTTTAGGTATGTATCCTGTTTCTCTATCATAAAAACTGTATGGGAATCGGTGATAGTCATATTCAAGCTCTTTTCCATGAAAACAATCCTCATGAAGTGCAGAATACATAGTTAAATATTTGTTTATATCAGCAATTCTGTTTCCTGAATGCTCTTTCCATTTCAATAATAAATAATCAGAAAAGTTTGATAGAAGGTGAGTTTCCCTTGTCTCAAATCCTTTATTTAGGAATTCACCAAGTCTAAATTCACACCAATTATCAAACTTCGTTTTGTAGTGAGTCATCCTTTTGGCAAGTGTTCCAGGTAGAGTGTCAATTGAAAAACCGGTTCTATTCTCAAACAGTTCCTGATTTTCATTAACATAACTTTCCATAACTCTTATTTTTGTATGATAAGTCCTTGGTTGTTGGATTTGAAAAATACTTATGGTTAGTGCTTTCTGTGTAACCATATCAACATGAGTAAATGTAAAGTCAGGTGATAGGTTCATATCTACCTCTAAAAGCATAGTTTCGTTATTTATACCTGTTCTTTTCTCTTCATTATTTTTATATCTGTAGGCAACACGATAAACAACATCTAATTTTTTATCTCTCTTAAAAGCATGTTCCTCATCTCTAACAGTAAATTGCTTTATAAAAGGTTTTTGTCTTGGGTAAAGTTCAATTGGCTGTGAAGTGGCTCCATAGTTTTTTAGTGCAAACTGATTCATTCATATCTCCTAATTTAATTTTTTAAATGATAAAGGAACTACTTTTTTATTTATATGCAGTTCCTTTATTTGTTCCTGTATTGACATTGAATACAAAGTTATGCTAGGCAATCACTTCATGTATTTTTTGTCTTTCACAATGAATGTGCAGGCTTTAGAAGTTTTATTGAAAGTCACTTCTGCACCTTGGCTGATGTAGTCAGCAACAGTCAATAAAAGTGCATCTCCTTGAACTCCAAATGCTGTTGGTGCTTCAATTTCAAGTCTATAAGCTCCATCTTCACCAATTACATATTCAGTAACGATAGAAGTTTTAACTGCTTCTACTTGTGCTTTTGTTGGCTTGAAGTATTCACGATAGAAGTAATTCACTGATTTGCATTCATTCCCATTCAAAAATACTTTTCCTTCTTGTAAGGTTGGCTTGTAAGTTGGCTCTGCTTGTGCAAATGTGTTTCCTAATAAAGCCATACTTAATACTAATAATAATTTTTTCATTTCTATTCTCCGTTGTAGTTATATTTCAATCTTACGAAAAATAAAGCAAAACACAATAGCAAAACTTTTAATTAGATATCTTCTTTCATTGATTTCTTTTTATATTTTCGTATTCTTTAGTTATTGCTTAACTACAAGGAGAAAATATGAAAGCAAATTTTGGACAATTTACAAATAGAAATGAATACAACGAAACTAGAGATTTTTCCATGAATTTATTTAACAACACACTTAATGCATTTCATGATTGTGTTCTTAAAATGATTGGAAATGGATTATCATTAAATTTAGCATTCTGCAAAGCAGTTGGTGAAGCAATGCCAAGTTTTGAAAAAGATGAAATTATTAGACATTACTGCAAAAATTTAAGTGAAGAACAAATAGAAGTCCATGTTCAGCTATATTCTTCAATTACTTTAGTTGTGCTTGATACCTATCTTGAATTAATTAAATCAGATGGAAATAATGTTTCAACTTATAAATCATTGAAAGGGTCATTCAATGAAAATAATGGAACATTCAGCATAGTAGCCAAATAAAAAAAGCCCCAAATCGGGGCTTTTTCTTTATCTGTATTTTCTGTATTCAATTCCTGCTAAATCTAGAACATATCGTAATGAAGAATGTGTTTTATTGAAATCAATCATTGCTGAAAGCTCAGACAATGAATGATTTTTTGTTTCTTCACCCATTTCCTTTAACTTAACAATATATTCTAAATTTCTTCTCATTGATAAATGTCTATTTTGAGATTTTATTGAACAAACATTGACAGTCTTTTCATTTTTATCAACATTGCCTGTGTATCTCTCTATTCTCTTGAGAGTTTTTTCTATTTTTTCATTAATAAGAAAACCTTCCTCATGAATTCTAATTTCTTCATTTGCAGTAAAGTCATTTTTCATTCTCAAAATCAATTTTGAAAATATTATAAACAATGGCTCACTATTTACATAGATTTCATTCATGTTGTTGAAATTTTGTTTTTCTACTGTGAAAGCAATATCACTAACTAATGAAACAGAATTATTTATTCCTTCCTCTTTTGGAATTTTTGATTTTATTTCATCAAATAATTTCATCAAATTTTTGTAAGTTGATTTATGCATGTCAATTTCATGAGTTGAAACAACATTATTTTTTATTTTTAAATGCAATTTGTAATTTCTCATATTATTCCTTTTTTATAGTTGTTCTTAAATAATATGAAATTAAAGAAACAAATCAAGAACTCTTAATAAATGTATATATAGATATCCGTTATTGTTGACTTGAACTTTTGATTTCGTAAGATAAAAATGTATCTCAAAAAAAGAAAAATAATTACAGGAGAATAATAATATGAGAAGAATACTTTTGTTTATGTCTATGATGTTGCTTGCTCAAACAGCATTTGCTTCACCATTAGGACTTGGAAACCTTTTTGAACCTGCTGCAAACGATGTGAGTATAAAAATACTTACTTCAATGTTTGGTGATTTGATTGGTTCAGGTGGTGTAGATTTATTGAGTGGTCCAATTAGTGTGCTTAATAAAGCAGTTTTAATAGTAGGTGGCATTTTGGCTACCTATACCCTATTAGCAGGAACAATAGGCACTGCACATGATGGTGAAGTCCTTGGAAAATCTTTTTCCAGTGTTTGGACTCCAATTAGATATGCTTTAGGAACAGCAATGATTATTCCCGTTTGGAATGGCTACTGCACTGTTCAACTATTAATTGGTTGGTTAGTGATTCAATCAGTAGGAATGGCTGATGGTGTTTGGAATGCTTTTACTTCAACTTCAAACATGGCAAAAATGGTTGTAGTTGGTTACAACGCACCTGACTTAAAAAATGCTGCCTGGAACACATTCCAAAGCTTTACTTGTGTAGAAGGTTACAAAGCTGCTCTTGGTCCTGCTGATGAAGTATTGGTTGGAAAAAATGCAGGTTCTAACATGGGTATCACTACAGAAGAAACTACAGACAATCTTATTTATAGTTTTGGCGACAAAACAGGTGCTTTATTTGATAAAGATATTTGTGGAACTGTGACTGTTCCAAAATTAAAAGCTCCAACAATTACAACTTCAAAAACTTTTGACCAAGCTTTAGAAATTGATTTTTCTGCTGCACCTGCTTTAACTGCACAAATTCAAACAGTTCAGAAAGCACAAGTGGCTAAATTATTTACATCATTAAATGCTGAAGCTGTGAAAGTTATTTCTACTAATGCAGCAATTGACCCATCAGGTGTGAATTTAGTCATTAAGTCTTATCAACAAGCATTGTCCGATGCTGCTCAATCTGCTGTAGCTTCAATTGACGGTTTAAGCACATTACAAAAGAATGCTCAAAAAGGTGGTTGGATTTCTCAGTTCTATTACTTCATGCAGTATTCATACTTATATGACAATATTTCTACTGCTCTTTCTTCTACACCTTCAGCAACAGGACCAGTGAATGCAGGTAATGGAAAATATTCTGATGATTTTTCTAAATACATTAAACCAATTGCTGACACTGTAACTCGTGGTGGTGGAACATTAGTTTTTGGTGGTTCTTCAGACCAAGCTGATTCTAAAACTTCTGATGAAAAAGGATTCTTCAGTAAAGTAAAAGAAATGTGGAATAAATTCAAAGCTGAAGAAGTAGCAAAAAGAATCTTCATGGGTGCTGAATCTCACTTCCAAGCTAGTCCAGGTGAACACCCTGTCTATACGATGAAAAGACTTGGTGACAACTTAGTAGCTGTTTCTTCAGGTGCTTTGGTTGCAGGTGGTGGATTAATGTTCACATTGGGTGCTCATCCCGGAATATCAGCATTTGTTCAAACTTTAATGATGATTGTTCTTGTTCCAATGTTAGTAACAGGCTTCATGTTGAAATATTTCCTTCCATTCATGCCTTTCTTATTAGGTGTTGGTGTGATTGCAGGTTGGTTAATGGGTGTTGCTATTGCAATTATTGCTGCTCCTTTATGGGTTGTAGGTCATTTAAACCCTCATGCAGATGATATGGTTGGTTCTTCAGGACAAGGCTATAGATTAGTTTTAAGTATGACATTAAGACCTTCTTTAATCACAATAGGTATGTGTGTTGTGTTTGCAGGAATTATTGTAGTAGGTGGATTTATTAATGAAACATTCTTACTTGCTTTCAATCTTGCTCAATCAGGTTCAGGAATATTTGGTTGGTTAATGGCTATTCTTGCTGCTCCATTACTTTACTTTGTTACTATGTTTAAGTTCATTCAAAGCATGTTCCAATACATTCATAAAATTGCTGATGAAGTTCTTGAATTCATTGGTGGTGGTGGTCATTCAGTTGGTGGAACTGCTGATGCAATGGCTGACCATTCTTCACATAATGCAGGTGCTGCTGCTGCCGGTGGTGCTGCTGGAAGTCTTTTATCTAATATGAGAGGTCGTAATGGCGGTGGTGGTGACGGTGGTGGTGCTAAATCTCCAGAAATTTCAAGTGGTAAAGGTGATAGCAAACCATCATTAATGGACAAAGTTCTTTCAAGAGAAAAACAAAATCCTGGTATGTCTGACAGTCAAAATAAAGTGAATTCTTTGGCGACAAATGGCATATTAAAAGACACTCAAGAAAATCACATGATGAAATCAGAATACGGTTCTATGATGAAATCTGTTGGTGGTGAAGATAGTAAATTAGGTCAAAGATTTGCTGAAACAATGAAAAGTAATGCTTCTAAATCTGAATTTTCAAATCAATCTCCTTCTGAAATCATGCAAGCTTCTATGGGTTCGGTTCTTGAAGGTTCTTATGGTAAAAATGCACTTGAAGCAATTAAAGAACATACAGGTGGAGAAATGTCAGGTGATAAATTTGACTTTGCAATGTCTGAAATGACTACTGCAAAAGACAATATTTTTAATAATGCAGATTTGTCTAATGATGAAAAAAGAAAAACATTTTCTGATTCTTCTCGTTCATTGAAAAATGACTTGAAAGAAAATTCAAAAGGATTGGCAGAAGGAACAGTAACTGCTCAACAGTTATTTACAAAAAATCTTGGTGAATTTACAGGTAAAACAATGCCAGAAAATCCAAAAACACCAACTGAACCTGCTCCACAAATTAACGGTTAAATTAGTGATTAAATAAAAAAAGCCCCATTATGGGGCTTTTTGATTTGGTGAATGAAATATTATCACTCATTCATTTTCTTTAAAATTTCTTCAGGACTTTGCTTCACACTTCTAATGGCTGTTTTTCCGTCTTCTGAAATTTTTATTTCTCCAGTTTTAACTAGATACTCAAAATAAAGTGTTTCTGAAAAAGGCTTGTTATCAATTTTTTCCTTAAAATACCTTTTCATTATTCCCTTTGGGGAAATTACTTGTTCAACGATATTTTTAATTTCAGATTCAGACATTTGGGTGTGTCTACTAAAAAATTCTTTAGTAGCCCACTCAACAATGTTTGACATTTCTTCTACCATTTCAAATGCCTGAGAAACAGATATTTGACCATCCATGTTTAAGTTCCTTATTCAGTGAGTTACTTATTATTTAATAAATGTTATGACAACATAGTTTCAAATGCTTCTTCAAACTCTGGCATACGTTCTGTGCTGTTATAAAATGGAAGACCCCAAACAATGTATTTCTTGTTTGAAAAAAGCTGTTCAACTTCAAAATGGTCCTTAATGGATATAAGGAACTTTTCTTTCCACTCATCAGCCTTCAAAAGATGTGTGCCTTTTGGTTCAACAAAAACTTGGTAATGCATTGTGTCTGTTTTTTCCTTACCAATCATGTAAAGAATAAAATCAGGTTCAAAAGGTCTTCCATCTTCAAAAGCATAAATTTTGAAATGTTTTTCATTCCGAATTAAATATGCTTCTGAATACATTTTTGAAAGCTCCTTGTATCTCTTATCAATATATTGAATAAGAAGCTTTTCTTCAGAAGTGCCAAAACAGTCATCAAAAGCAAACCATGCTCTTGTAGTCAAATCCAAATGATATGCTGTTTCAATTGCATTATTCATGGATTTTCCAAACTCCTTATCTTCACCATCATCGAGCATAAAATTCAAACTCTTATCGGTGAAAACTTCACGAATCATTCGTGGTGAAAACTTTTTACTACCCTTGTATTCAAGTTTATCAGAAGCAATTACACTACTGATTTCATTGAGTACCTGTATTGTTGCATCAAGCATTTCTTCAGGTTTGAGATTGTTGACCTGGTCTGCCAATCCTGTGATTTCAACCTTCACTTTTCCAAGATAATTATCAGATATTATGAATTCTTGGATGGATTTCAAATTAGGTAAATATTTTTTCAAAGAAGAAAATTCATAAAATTCAATTCGTTGAATAGCCTTCCTAACAATGGCAGTTCCAAAGTCTTTTATAATGAAATCTTTACCTTCTTTATTAGCTCCCTTGTCATTATTTTGAGTATCAAAGGCAACTACACTTTTTGTGTATCCAGTTCTCAAAGAAACACGGTGAGTTTGGCTGATGATGCTACTTTCAAGCCCTTTAATTTCTTCCCTTGTGTACTTCAATCTGTCATTTAAAAATAAATGACCTGCCTTGTATAAAGCAGTTTCCTTGAAACTATTTTTCAGGTTGACTTTCCGTTCCTTAGTTTCCTTTGCCTTCATACCGATTTCTTGAAGTGCAGTATTTAGCTCTTGGATGTACTTTGGATTGTAAGCACTGTGATAGTAAAGTTCTTCACAGATTCGCATTTCATTATCTAGGTCAGAATCAAATTTCCGTCCAAACAATGGTTGGTCATTAGCTGTTTGAAATGGGCAATAGCGAGCGCCACGACCAATCAACTGTGCTTCACTCATCGTTGTTTTTCCTATTTTTCCACCCTTACTATCACGAGTGTCATATAGGCGAACGATGTCAAAAAGATTGAGAACATCCCAACCTTCATTCAGTTTATCAACTGCAAACACTACCCTGTACTCATTACTTTCTAATGAGTTGACTGCAAGTTGTTTTGCATCAGAATCTTCTTTACTATTAACTGAAATTAATTTTTCTTCAGAAAAATCTTCTTTCAATTCAATAATAAGATTCTCAAGTGTAATATTGTTTTTTTCTAGATAATTAAATACAGTAAGAATTGTTTCTTCACTGCTTCTGATTTTGATTGCTTCCAATGTTTCAGGTTTCAGTGCCTTGATACATGCCTTGAACTCATCAAAAAAAGCTTGACTATCTTTGATAGTTTTAGATTTAAGTAAGATAACAGGCTTGATATGCAACTTGTTTTTTTCAAAAATCTTTCTTCTGTATTGACTTAAAAGAACTGCTTGAATTGCTCTATCAATTGGTGACAAGTCTGCTTGTAATACCTTCACTTCCTTTGAATAACCATCTTTTCTAAATTCTTTTAGTGGATAGTCAAAGATAAGTTTTGGCTTATATTTTTCATTGAGATTTTCATCACTGAAATCAACAGTTGCAGTGAACTCAAGCAAAACATTAGAAGGATTTGCACGAAAAATTCTTTCAACTGTTCCTTCCCAAGAAATAACTTCAAAAAGCTCATCTTGGTCTACTGCTTTACCTTTTTTGGTATCTGCATTTATGTGGTGTGCTTCATCTGAAATAAGAACAATCTTCTGGTCTTCAAAATCATCATAAGTTAGACTGTTTTCTCTTGGAACATTCAAAGCCATGTGCAAACCTTGAATGGTAGAAAATACTATATTAATATCATCAGGATTAACACTCTGAAAATTATCAACTTCACGAATAGCAACTCTTTTATCACCAAAGCTTATTGTTTCAGAAAATAAATATTTTCTTGAAAATGAATTCAAAAAATTATCTCTTGTTTTCTCAATGATGTTGCTATTATTAACAAAGAACAAAAAGTTCCTGTATCCCTTTTCATAGAGATATGCAATTAAACCTGCCATCATTAAAGTCTTACCACTGCCTGTTGCCATGTGGAAGAGAAGTTGATGGTTTTGCCGTGGTTTTCCGTCAAATGCTTCTTGCCAATAATTCAGAAAGAACTTAAAAGCTCGTTCCTGATATGGTCGCATTGGGAAATTAGGGTTCAGATTACCAATGATTGAATCTGGTAACTTGGTTGCTTCAATCGTTCTTTTTCCAAGTTCTTCAATAAGAATTTGAAATAAAGTTTTTGTATCAGCCATTCTTTATCCTTGACCAAAGAATTTTTTATTTAATGCTTTATCAGCATCAGAAATGGAATATGTCACATCATCAATCTCTGATAATGGAACATAAAGCATGTTCTTATCAAGAGTTTCAATAAGAAACTTTCTTTGGTCTTCAAGGCTGAGTTCTACAAAATCACTTTTTGATTCATCAAATAACTTTGGATTAACACGATAAGAAAGAAATGCCTTGTTTTGCATTTCATTCCAAATATTTAAAAGCACTTCTGATGTTTTGGCTGATTGAATCAAATCAACAAAAACTTGATTTGCTCTAGCAAGTTCACAGTAAATAAATTCACCACCACCTATCCAATTGACAGCCTTACTAATTCCATATTGTTCACCCTTAACAACTTCAGCAAGTCTTGGACATGTAATTTCATTAATATAATCTAATTGTTCAACACCTACCCATTTACGATTTAATTTATGTGCAGTTGCTAATGTTGAACCTGAACCTGAAAAGAAGTCCATAACCCAATCACCTTCATCTGAAGCCAAACGAATAACTTCAGCAAGGTACTTTTCATTCTTTGCAGTCTTAAATCCGTGGTCACTGTTTGCAATTGGAACACCACTCCAAACAGTATCCCCAATTCTTCTTTCTGCTGGTGCTCTCCAATATTGTGGTTTCCCATCATCAGATTTACGAATGAAAGAAAGTGCTTCACCTGTATCTCTCCAATATTCAGCAAGAGTTCTTCCACCACCTTCTTCTTGAAACCGTTCATAGTTAGCTATAGCTTGAAGTGCTCTTTCTTCACCCCATACCCATTGACCTTTATCAATTTTTGTTCCAAGAAGTTCATATTGCATGGTCTTTCTTTCTTCTGTACTCCATGCATGATGCCAATGTCCTTCAACATTTCCAAGGTCATGTTTATCTACCCAATAAGGTTTAAAACTAACTTCAGGATTTTTGGTGTACCAAAACAATGTGTCATGTCTAACTTGTAGCTTCTTGATTGTTTTAAATTGTTTCTGAAGTCCTTTAACAGCACGACCTGGAAGAATGATTTCATTTCTAAAATTCTCTCTTCCATAAATTTCATCTAACAACATTTTTATAGGATGATTGTTGTCATGGTCAATATGAACAAAAATAGAACCATCGGTTGCAAGCAATAATTTTGCAACTTCAAGCCTGTTTTTCAGGAATGTGAACCATGTTGATTGTGTGAATGTGTCGTTATATTGAAAGCTATCATTATCAGTGTTAAATGGTGGGTCAATAAATATGACCTTGAACCTGCCTTGATGTGTCTTCAACAAAGTATGAAGAGCAAGTAGGTTATTCCCTTTTATCAATAAATTATCTTGAGAAGAAACTGATGTAGGAATAGTTTCACCATCCTTGGTGAATTTCTTCCAATTATAAAAAGCTTTAGGTGCAAGTAATCTATCAATTTGGTCAGGTGCAAGAACTTCATTCCAAAACACTTCATCCCTTTTAGCTTCAGCCCTATCTTGTCCACCTTCAAGAATACAATCCTTGTACGGCCAAGCAAGCACAACTTCTTTAGAGTCGTTCAAATACTCATCATCTGCAACAAGTCCAATCTTGTTTTTGAAAGCTGTGAAACTGTCAGGTAAGAATTTTTTATTACTGACAAATTTTTGAAATTTAATTTTATCAAAAACCGTAACACTTTCTACTTCAACAAAAAAATGCTTTCGCAATGATTTATTTTTTAATAAATGAGAAATAAGAAGTGGGTCAAGGTTTAAGGCAAGTTCAACAACTTTATTTTTCATCAACTTACCTTCAGAAACCAAACGGTCATCTACTGAAAGTAAATCTATGAGTTCTTGGAATAGGTTTTGCATGGAATTATCTTTTCCTTATCTCGCTTATGCGATTTTTAATTAGTGCTACAAAGCACATAAGCCAGAAGACAAAACTGCATTCTGGCTTATAAACTCTGTCAACGAGAAAAGCCCCTTTCGGGGTTTTTTCATTATCAACTTAATTCAATTTTGTTTGAATTAATTCAGAATATTCATACTTATTTAAAATGAAAAAAGAGCCACTATAAAGTGACTCTTTTTCAAGTGCTTCACACTGTTGCTGCTTCAGGTTGTGCAGTAGTTTCAGCAGGTGCAGCTTTTGCATCAATAACTGCTTGAATTTCTGCATCAGTTGGGAACTTACCACCCAATTTCTTAACCCAATCTTTAGTTACCTTTTGGGTTTTATCATCATTAATGCCAAACATAGCAAAGAATTTTTCAAGCAAATGGAATTTGGCTTTTACACCCCTGTCCATTGGTTCCCATTTAACCAATTCAGCCTTAACTTCCTTAGTCAGTTTAGGAAAAACCTTTTCAACATCCTTCTTAAAGTCACCAACAAACTTGGCTTCCCAAGATTGACCTTTTGGAGTTGCACCAATAACTACAGTGTAGCTATCAACACCTTCAGGCTTATTTTTATATACACCTGCACCAAAATCTTTCAGCTTGAAAGTGCCAAGTGCCAAAGTCAAACCTGCTTTTTTAACTACTGCACCAGAAATCAATTTGCTCAATTCAGCAGGTTTGAAACCCAAAGATTTCATAACCTCAATCATATTAATGAATTCTTGTTTCTTCGGTTCTTTTTGCTTCAGAACACGAGCTTCAGAAATTTTCTTTTGAAAATCGCCCAAGATTTTTTGCTCTTCCTTATTCAAAGGCATTGCAAACATAGTGCTCTTTTGAATCAGTGCATTATATTGGGCAAAACCTTCTTGACCCAAAGCTTCTTGATTCAGTTGTTGGGCAGCTTGCATTTGTTCAACAGAAAACATTTCCATTATAAATCTCCAGAAAAATTAAAAGTAAGTTAGAAGTCACTCAACACATTTAACTTAGTTCTCTGTGCTGATGTATGTACTATAGATGGGTGCTAGTAGTGCGTCAACAACTTTTGAAGAAATAAATTATCTTTTTTATGCGTTGCGCTAATCATACATCACAATTCCACAATGTAGAAATGAAACAGTGCTTTATATAAGTTAAAACTATAAGAAATGCTTTTCATTAGAAAAAACTTATCTTAGGAAGTTGTTCTTTTACCTGGTCTTCACCTGGAACGCCCTAGTAAACAACCACACCTTCTAAAAAACGACCTTCAGAAACATACCTAGAAGCTCTTGAAACCACCTTGCCTATAGTAACAGTGCTTGAAGCTACTCTATGCTGTTATAGAGCCTATAAATCAATCTTACTGACGATTGTTCAACATTTAAGCAGATAGACAACCAACAACCACAAACAAAAAATGCTTCATATAGAAGCATGGTCTTTAAATATCCTTCAAATGCCAAACAGAAAAAAAGCCACTGAATAGTGGCTTATATATTTTTGTTTTTATTATTAATTTATTTAACTCAATAAATCTTCTTTAATTGCCTTCATAAATGGGTGAAGTGTTTTATCACTTTCCTTTCTCAGTCTGCCTAACTGAGTGGCAACCTTTTTAATATATTCAGCAACAGACAAAGTTTGATAAATTGGAATAATGTCTTTAAGTGAACGAATGCAATAAACGACATTATATAAATTTAACTTATTATCTTTTTCTTGCTGACTCAAATGAACAGCACAGGAAATAAGGACAGTTTTGAAAACAAGATTTTCAACTTCTGGAAATTTTTCTTTATGAGATTTAATGAAATCAGTAAGATATTTTTCATCCAAATCAAGATTGTTTTCATGAAGTCTTTTAACAGACTCACTATTTTGAAATGATTTTGCAATATCAAGAAAAACTTCATTCATAAAAAATTACCAAAAAACTTTTAAATTAATTATTTTCAGCCAAATACTTTTTCATATCACTTACAACAACATTATATTCTTCTTGTTTTTCTTCAATACTGAAAGGAAATAATTCTTTGGCATCTGTCAACCTTTTTATTGACCTAGCCAAATTTCCTTCAAACTTTAGAAATAATTTGAACCTTTGCTCAATTTCTTGCAGTCTAATTTTTGCTTCAGACTCTTCATTCTTTAACCTATCCATCATTGTAGACCGTTCGTCAATGAGAATGTATTTGTAATCTTCACTCATATTTTTCTTTCAAAAAGAACGGAAACAACAAAAAAAGCCACTCCGAAGAATGGCTTTTGAAAATTTGGTGGGCCCAACTGGGCTTGAACCAGTGACCATCCGATTATGAGTCGGGTGCTCTAACCAACTGAGCTATGGGCCCTAAAACTGTATTTTACTGCATTTGTAGCCTATGTGTAGCCTTTTTAAAAATGTAGCCTTTTATCTGCTTCTAAGTTGTTGATTTCAAAGGACTTTTTAAAAATGAACAGTAGATTATGAGTCCGCTGCTCTAACCAACATGAGCTAGAGGCCCATTTTTTGTCAGCACAACGCTTGTACACATTTGGCAAAGAATCTATCCAACTGCATCAATTGTTTTTTCGTGCCGATAAAAATTAAACGGCGATTGTATTACTTTGGGCACCGCAATACAAGTTTGAAAGTTTCGCTAGTGAGGGGTTTCACTGAAATTCGGGACGCAAACACGGCAATTGCCGTGTTTGCAAACCTGATTTTTAGTTACCTTCCAGGAAGCTCTTTAATTTATCGGAGCGCGATGGATGACGTAGTTTACGCAAGGCCTTTGCTTCGATTTGGCGGATACGCTCACGTGTAACATCGAACTGTTTGCCGACTTCTTCCAGCGTGTGATCGGTCGACATTTCAACACCAAAACGCATACGCAATACTTTGGCTTCGCGTGGCGTTAAAGAATCAAGCACGTCTTTTACAACGTTGCGCATCGATGCATGCAAGGCCGCATCGGCTGGCGCTAAGGTGTGGTTATCTTCGATAAAGTCACCTAAATGCGAATCATCGTCGTCACCAATTGGCGTTTCCATCGAAATTGGCTCTTTGGCGATTTTCATGATTTTGCGGATTTTATCTTCCGGCATTTCCATTTTTATCGCCAAGGTTGCTGGGTCTGGCTCAGCGCCCGTTTCTTGCAAAATTTGACGTGATATACGATTCATTTTATTGATCGTTTCTATCATGTGCACAGGAATACGAATCGTGCGGGCTTGATCTGCAATTGAACGCGTAATTGCTTGGCGAATCCACCATGTTGCATAAGTGGAGAATTTGTACCCGCGGCGGTATTCAAACTTATCAACCGCCTTCATCAAGCCAATATTACCTTCTTGAATTAAGTCGAGAAATTGCAAGCCACGATTTGTGTACTTCTTCGCGATCGAGATGACCAACCGTAAGTTCGCTTCAGTCATTTCGCGCTTTGCTTTGCGCGCTTTCATTTCACCGGCAGACATCTTTTTATTGATACCGCGTAAATCTGGCAAAGGCAATACAACACGCGCCTGCAAATCAATCAGCTTTTGTTGAAGTTGTTGAACTGCGGGGATATTGCGCCCCAAAACAGCGCTATACGCGTGTCCCGCATTCACTTCAGATTCAACCCAATGTAAGTTCGTTTCATTGCCCGGGAAAACTTTGATGAAATGCGAGCGCGGCATATTGCAGCGGTTCACCACCACTTCGAGGATTTGCTTCTCGACATGACGTACTTCATCGACTTGTCCACGCAATGTGTCACACAATTTTTCGACGACCTTGGCAGTGAAACGAATACCGAGTAATTCAGTCGAAATCGTTTCTTGCGCTTTCACATAGGCTTTTGAGTTGTAACCTTCCTTCTCAAAAGCTTTGCGCATTTTGTCAAAATTAGTTGAGATGATGTCGAACTTGGCGAGCGCGTCGCGTTTTAGCTGCTCAAGTTGTTCTGCCGAAATTCCAGCAGCAACTGCGGCGCTGTCTTCGTCATCTTCTTCCTCTTCTTCGTCGTCCTCTTCGTCGTCTTCTTCGACAGCAGCAGCTACAACAGGAAGGGGTTTGACTTCATCAACTTGATTCAGATCGACCAAACCGTCGACGATATCGTCAACCTTAATTTCGTCATTAGCAATACGGTCTGCTGCGCTTAAAATTTCAGCGATTGTAGTTGGACAGGCTGAGATTGCCTGAATCATGTCCTTCAGGCCTTCTTCGATCTTCTTCGCAATGACGATCTCGCCTTCGCGCGTCAACAGTTCGACTGTACCCATTTCACGCATATACATGCGAACAGGATCAGTCGTGCGGCCAAAGTCAGAATCTACGGTGGACAGTGCTGCTTCGGCTGCGGCCTCTACTTCGTCGTCATCACTGGCGACAGTTACAACGTTGTCGGACAACAGCAATGCCTCGGCGTCAGGTGCCTGCTCATAAACCGCGACACCCATATCATTGAAGGTACCGATGATGCCTTCAATTGCTTCTGGATCAAAAACGTTTTCTGGAAGATGATCGTTAATTTCAGCAAAAGTCAGATAGCCGCGATCTTTACCCAATTTAATCAGGGTCTTTAACTTTTGGCGGCGGCGTTCGAGTTCTTCTTCCGTTGCTTCAGAATCGGCCGCAAATGCGTCCTTGAGCAAAGCTTTTTCTTTCGCCTTGCGATCTTTGGCTTTGGCCTTATCAATTGCCTTCATTTCGGCGCGCTCTACAGCGTTAAGCGCAGCCATTTCATCATTCTCGGGCTGGTATTCTTTTGGCTTACGACCGCGACGCCCAGGCACTTTCACTCCTGGCAAAATATAGCCAGACGTGTCAATCGCAGCCAAAACTGCAGCATCGGTTGTTTGGCTTACGGCATGTGTCGGTGCAGACGCTGCGTGCTCCTGGCTTTCTGCAGCCTTTTCAATTTTGTTCGTGGGCTTCGGCACTTTGGAAATCTTTGGTTCGCTCTTATTTGTTGTCACATGGTCTTTCGGTAATGCGGTTTGAATTTTCTTCGCAGATTTTGTTTCTACAACTGGCGCAACGCTTGCGACTGACTTTGCGTTCGCGATTGGTGCGGCCTTTTTAGAAACTGCGGCAACAACATTCTTTGCTTGCGCGGGAGATTTTGCTTTGCTA